>JADDQT010000309.1:236-2661 GCA_016781225.1 Actinomycetota bacterium | reverse complement strand
CACGCTGGTGGAGACGTCGACCGTAGGGCCCGATGCCCTTCGCCGCCTGGCCGAGCGTCTGCCCGACGGCGTTCACGTTCTCGACGCCCCGGTGCTCGGCAGCGTGAGCGCCGCCACCGACGGCTCGCTGAAGCTCTTCGTGGGCGGGCCCGCCGAACTGGTGGAGCGATGGCGGCCGGTGCTCGAGCGCCTCGGCACAACCCACCATCTCGGGCCCCTCGGGTCGGGTGCAGCCATGAAACTCGTCGCGAACTCCACTCTGGCCACGCTCATGACCGCCTGGGCGAAGCGCTGGCCCTCGCCGACGGCTTGGGCCTGGACCCCTCACAGGTCCTCGCTCTGCTGGCCGATTCACCCATCGGGGCCACGGCCAAGAGCAAGAGGGAGAACATCGAGACGGGGACCTACTCCCCCAACTTCAAGCTCGCACTTGCCGTCAAGGACGTGAGGCTGGTGACCGAAGCGGCCTGCGAGGCAGGCGTGGCCCTGCGGGTGGGGCCGGCGGCGCAGGCGTGGTTGGAGGCTGCCGAGGAGGCCGACCTGGGGGCCATGGACTACTCGGCGGTGATCGCCCACATCCGGGGTGCCGAGGCCAGCCTGAGCTGACCCCCTGCTCAAGCGGCCAGCTCGATGGGCCGACCTCTTCGGAGTGCAGAGCGAGCGCGTCCGGTCGATGGTCCTGCGCCCGCTGCTCGACGCCCCCGCGCCTCCGACTACGGAAGACGACGACTCCGCCGTCGGGCGCATCCTCCGGGGAGCGGCGTTCCTGGCCGTGGCTGCCGTGCTCGTACAGTCGGCCGCCCACCTGGTCGACGTGGTCGCCTTCGACCTGAGTGTGAACCTCATCAACGTCGACAGCGACACCAGCGCCTTCACCTGGGCCTCGGTGGTCACGGAGGCCACGGCGGCGGCCATGGTCCTGCTCATCGCCGCCACGGTGGCGGGCCGACGGGCCCGGCTCCTGCTGCTCTCCGGCCTGCTGGCCTTCTTCTCGCTCGACGACGCGGTGGAGATACACGAGCGACTCTCGTCGCAGGCGGGCCGCTTCCTCGACTTCCCTCACTCCTCACGTGTGTTCTGGCCTCTGGTCTTCCTGCCCCTCCTGGCCGCGACGTTCGTCCTCCTCTGGAACCTGGCCCGCCACCCCCGTTCCCCGGCTGGGCGTGCCATCCGATTGGGTCTCGTTCTCCTGGCGGCCGCCGTGGCACTGGAGGTGGCATCGCCTCTTCTCCTCTCGGGCTGGGACCACGGAGACCTGCCCTACGAGTTGGAGGTGGTCCTCGAAGAGGGGCTCGAGCTCGGCGGATGGATCATGATCGCCGGCGGCGTGGCGGCGGTCCTGGTCGATCGGAGCGCCAGGGTGCGCGGTCAGTCGCCGAGCGAGGTCAGTCCGGCCTGAGCTGGTCGTCGCCCCGCCAGCGCTGGACGATGGGGATCAGCTCCGGCAGAGTCTCGATGACGGCGTCGGGCTTCACCTCGTACCCGGGCACCATGGGATTGGGCCGCAGCACGCCCCGCATGCCCAGTGACTGGGCCCCGTACACGTCGTCATAGGGTCGGTCGCCGACGAACACGACCCGGCCCGGATCGTCGACTCCCAGAGCGCCGAGAACGGTGGCGAACGCCGCGGGGTGGGGCTTGGTGTGGTCGAGCTCGCTCGTGTAGCAGCGAACGTCGATCAGCTCCGTGAGGCCGTCACGCTCGAGGAAGTGCTCGTGGAAGGCGCGGGGCCAGTGGGTGTTCGACAGCAGGCCGATGGACAGGCCCTGCTCCCTGAGGGCGGCGATGGTGGGGCGGGCGTCCGGGTCGTGGCGCACGTGCGGCGTCCACGAGTCGAGGTGGTGGGTGGCCGCCTCCTCGAGGACGGCCTCGGCCACGTCCAGGCCCAGCTCGGCCGAGGCGAGGGTGAGGAGCGAGCTGAGGGTGGTGCTGCGCTGGTCCACGGCGATCCTCGCCCACGACGCCTCCTCGACGGCGACGAGGCGGGCGCAGACCTCTTCCTCCCGGTCGGCGGCCAGGTGGCGGGCGGCCAGCCGCCACATGTCCATCATGTCGATCTCGGCGTAGATGGAGAGGGTCCCGCCCCAGTCGAAGACCACGGCGTCGACTGCCACGGCTCAGCCCTCGGGGTGGGGCTGGCGCGTCTCGAACCAGCGCCGGAAGCCGGCCGCGTTCGAGTGGAAGCCGTTCAAGGTCTCGAGCTTCTCCCGGTGAGCGGCGCCGTCACCGGCACCGCCGTCACCGGAGACATCGCCGGCGAAGGTCTCCTCGAAGGCGGTGGCGATGTCCCGTCCCTCGTGCCAGGCTTCTTCGGCCACCGCCGTCCAGCGGCGCAAGGCCTCGGCGGCCTGGTCCAGCGCTGTGGTGGCGTGGGGCACCAGGCCGTAGTTGGCGAAGGCGAGGGCCGACGGGGAGCGCTCCTCGA
>JADDQT010000309.1:0-150 GCA_016781225.1 Actinomycetota bacterium | reverse complement strand
ACCCCGGCGGCGTCGCCGGTGAAGAGGATGCCGCTGGCGGAGTCATGCAAACCCAGGTGGTGCTTGGCGTGGCCTGGGGCGTGCACCGTGGCCAGCACCCGGTCCGGCCCGACCCGCACCTCCTCCCCGTCGTCGAGGGCACTGACGCGC
>JADDQT010000073.1 GCA_016781225.1 Actinomycetota bacterium | reverse complement strand
GCGTCCACCTGAACGAGCGTACGGTGTAAGCCGCACCCCGGCCGGGCTAAGCCAACACCTCGATGTCCCCCTCGTGGTCGGCCACCACCAGAGCCACGGCGACGCCCGATCAGGCCACTGTCTGCACTGGGGTGCCGACGGGCACGGTCTGCGCCAGCGAGGTGATGACGTCGTTGGCCAGCCTGATGCAGCCGTGGCTCACGTTGCTGCCCAGGGCAGCCGTGTTGGTGGTGCCGTGAAGGGCGAGCTGACCCTGGCCCCCACCGAAGCGGGTGAGCACCTCGGAGAAGCCGGCCATGCTCAGCTGGTACGCCCCGTAGACCCCGTTCGGGTTGTCCAGCTTCACGATGGCGTCCACGTAGAACTCGCCGATGGGGGTCGGGTACTGAGCCTTGCCTACCGCTACCGGTGCCTGGAGGACTGCGTTCGAGCCCTCGTAGAGGGTGAGGCGGTGGGCGCCGAGCTCGACGACGATGCGATAGGGCGTTCCGCTGAGAGCCACGTCGCTGGCCTTGATCCAGCCGGTGCTGCCGTTGGGACGCACCGGAAGGAAGACCTTCAGCCAGTCACCCGCTCGCTCCTGCACCCGGAAGGCCAGCGGGTAGTCCTCCGGCGTCGGGTGGGAAAGGCTTCGGAGTGCCTGGGGAGCGGAGGGGTCGGCGTATATGGGCACCGCGGGGACGATGGCGGAGGCAACCAGGCTCTGGGGCGGCGGGGGCGGTTCGGGAGGCGCTGGTGGCGGTGCCGACATTCCCGTCGAAGGCGAAGGAGGAACCGGCCACTCGACCGCCAGCTTCCGTTCCTGCCACGAGCATCCACCGAGGGCAATGGCGACCAGCAACGTCACGCTGGCGACGAGTGAACGGCGGAGGAAGCTGAGTGTCACCAGGTGGTCAAGGTAGCCGAGTCCCTGGCGCCGCCGGATCGGCCACTTCCTCAGACCCCGTAGTACTGGCGGTACCACTCCACGAAGCGGCCGATGCCGATATGTATCGGCGTGGCGGGCGAGAACCCCACGTCAGCCACCAGGTCGTCGACATCTGCGTAGGTGGCGGCCACGTCACCAGGTTGCATGGGCAAGAGGTTGAGCTCGGCCCGCCGCCCCAGCGCGTCCTCGATTGCCCCGATGAACGCCATCAGCTCGACGGGGCTGTGGTTGCCGATGTTGTAGAGACGGTAGGGAGCGGTGCTGGTGGCGGGATCGGGCGAGTCACCGGACCAGGACGGATTGGGGGAGGGCACCCTGTCGAGTACCCGCACCACGCCCTCGACGATGTCGTCGATGTAGGTGAAGTCGCGGCGCATCCGTCCTTCGTTGAACACGTCGATCGGCCGGCCTTCGAGGATGGCTCTGGTGAAGAGGAACAGCGCCATGTCGGGCCGTCCCCAGGGCCCGTACACGGTGAAGAAACGCAGCCCGGTGGTGGGGATGGCGTAGAGGTGGCTGTAGGTGTGAGCCATCAGCTCGTTGGCCTTCTTGGTGGCGGCGTAGAGGCTGACGGGGTGGTCCACGTTGTCGTGCACCGAAAACGGCATCGTGGTGTTGGCTCCGTAGACCGAGCTCGAGGACGCGTAGACCAGGTGGTCGGTGCCCCGATGCCGGCAGCCCTCGAGGACGTTGAGCGTGCCGGTGACGTTCGAGTCCACGTATGCGTGTGGGTTCTCCAGCGAGTAGCGCACCCCGGCCTGGGCGGCCAGGTGAACGACCCGGTCGGGAGATCGATCGAACGCAGCGTCGACCGCCGCTCGATCAGCCAGGTCGTGGCGAAGGAGCTCGAAGCCATCCCGCCCCTCCAGCCGGGCGAGTCGAGCCTGCTTGAGGATCGGGTCGTAGTAGTCGTTGACGTTGTCGAACCCGACCACCTCGTCGCCGCGGTCGAGCAAGGCGGTGCTTACCTGTGCGCCTATGAAGCCGGCCGCCCCGGTGACGAGGATCCTCACGCCACCAACCTAAGTGTCCCGGCCGGTCAGCTCACTCTGCTCGTGAAGCACCGACGGAAAGCCGACGAGCCAGATGCCGCGGGCCACCGCCTCCACGGGCATGCCCAGGCCGACTGCTTGAGCTTCGTGCTCTCCGTGGACGGCGCTCCCTTGGTGGTGGACACGGGCACGTCCACGTACGAGGCCGGCCCCCGCCGCGACTACGAGCGCTCCACTCGGGCCCACAACACGGTGGAGGTCGACTGCCCGGCCACCCCGTCACCGCCGGACATGGCGCCTCAGGCCCGGCATCCTGGAGATCCTCGACCACGTGTCGGGCGATGGCGCCCATCACTTGAGGGCCTCTGTCTTCCTGGCACCCCTGGTCACCTGTCGGCCCACTGCCCTGAGCGAGGTCGAGGTTGGCCCCGTGCACATGGTCTTGGAAGGGGGCGAGGTGTCGCAGACACGGGTAGAAGTGGCCTCGGTGTTCGGCCGGCTCGAGCCCACACAGCGCCTCAGCCTGCTGCCATTGGGGCGCTTCCACGGCGGCTGGCGATCACCATCCGCCGCCCAGCCGCAGGGCACTCGGCATCGTGAACCGATTCGGATTCCGGTCAGGCGAGGTTGGCTGCAGCCAGCACCAAGCCAGCTACCCCGATCATGCCGAGCAGGTTGGCGGCGTAGAGGCGTGGCAGCATTCCCCGGACGTCGCCTCTCAGCTCCACCATCTCGCCCCTGAGCTCCGCCCGCAACTCCGCCATCTCGCCCCTCAGCTCCGCCATCTCGCCCCGCAACTCGGCGCGTAGGCCCCCCATGTCGGTACGCAGACCCGCCTCCATCCGCTCCAAGTCCGCACGAGTAGCGAGGTCACTGGCGGGGAACGGGGGCAACATGGCCATCAGGGCATCGGCCACCTCGGGCCCGCCAGAGCCCGCGGCCCACTCGTGCACCACACGCCGGGTGTGCTCATCAACAGCCATTGTCGGCTCCTGTGCCTTCGTTGGCAACACTTGGGGGGGAAGCCAGTGCGACCGTAGACGAACGCACGTTCGAGATGCAACAGCCCATAGGAGCTAAACCGTCGAGTAGTGCAGACCGGCCGCGGAGACGGCTTCTCGGAGCAGGGGCCCGTCATTCTCCGAAGCCACGGCCACGTCGGCCCGCAGGTGCACCGCGGCGCTGAGTGCTTCGAGCCAAAGGTTGAGACGCTGCTGCGACGACAGCTCAGCCATCACGGGGACGATCTCTCGCAGGCTCAGCAATCCGACGTCGTCAGGGAGTCGAACGATGCTTTGAACCGCTTGGAACGATGCGCCTCGGGCAAGGCCGCCAACTCTCCTGAAAGCGATCCGGTGATGGTCGGCGACCGGACCGCTCGTGCGGCCCGGTAGTACCACAGGCCTGTGGTCCACAGGGTCCCGCCGGCCCGGGCGGTGTCCACCCGGCTGGTAGGGATGCCGGCAACAAGGCGTACCAGCAGGTGGTCGTCGATGAGGAGCGCCCGCTCCTTGTAAGCGTGAGTCTCCGAATGTTACGCCTCGTCGTTACCTTGTAGGCCTCGACGTTGACTCAGCGTCACGCCGCGACCACCGTCACGGGCACGCCGAGGCGAGGCACCCGGGCCAAGCGGGCATCGGCGGTCAGCAGGCTTGCCTCCAATCTGCGGGCGAGCACCACGTACAGCGCGTCGCGCTGAGAGACGTTGTCTCGAAGCGACCACGCCTCCTCCAGCAGCGGTGGAACCGGCAGTCGCCGTATCGGCGCTCGGGCCAGCTCCGCCAGGGCGGGAGCAACCAGGGAGTTGCTCATCTCCCCATCTCGGGCGAGGCGCCCGAGGGCAAAGAAGACCTCGGCGTCGAAGTGTGCCGGCGCCGCCGGGGTGCTGGCTCGAAGGCCATTGCCGACCTGACGTCCCGCCGGCGTTCGTCGGAGAGCTCGACTGCGGCCGAGGCGTCAACCACCACGACGGACACGGACGACCTCGGCATCATCATCCTCGCGGGCCCGCTCCACCGATTCGGCTCCCGACGCGTCACCCTCGGCGGGCGTCAGGGCCTCCACCTCGCCCAGCCACTCCTCCATGGTGGGCAAGCTGCAGTGGGCGGCCAGCACCTCGATGGTGTACTGGCGCAGGCTCGCCCCACGCCGAGCAGCGCGGGCCGAGCGGATCTGATGGAGCTCGTCAGGCAAGTCTCTCATTTTGCGTCAAGGACGGCCTGTCTCCCGCACTGCCCTACATGTACCCTACGTGAGTGCGGAAGACCAGCGTCTACTTGTCGGAGGCCCAAGCGGACCGTCTCTCCCGCCTTTCCAAGCAGGAGGGGCGCCCCCAGGCCCAGATCATCCGCGAGGCCATCACCGCCTACGGCGTGCTTCGCTCGGGTGACCGTCAATTCAGCCTCGATGGTGTGGCTGTGGGCGACGGGACATCGATCGCCGATGTCGCCGAGGAAGAGCTCCTCCAAGGCTTCGGCGAGTGAGCCTCGTCGTCGACGCTGCTCCCCTCATCGCCCTCGCCGACAGGGCGGACCCTCGCAGAGAGACGGTGCGAGAACTCTTGCGCGAAGAGGAGGGAGACCTTGTCGTTCCCGCCCAGGTAACGGCCGAGGTCGACTACCTGCTCGGGTCCCGGCACGGTTCGTCCGCTCGATTGGCCTTTCTTGACGACTTGGCCGCTGGGCGCTTCGCAGTGGCGTGCCTGGAGCTGAATGACTACGCCACAGTGGCCGAGCTGGAGCGTTCGTACCACGACTTGGGCCTCGGCCTGTCCGACTGTTCCATCGTCGTCCTCGCCCAGCGCTTTGGCACCAGGCGTCTGGCCACCTTCGACGAGCGCCATTTTCGCGCCGTCAGGCCACTTCAAGGGGGGAGCTTCGAGATCCTGCCGGTGCCCCGATGAAGGGCCGCCGACACCCTGAGCTCACGTGGCCCGGAGGGGGGGTCGTCCCCCCCGGCGCCCACCGTGCGGGCAGCGCGCTCCTCACGTCAGCTTGGCCGCAGCCAACACCAAGCCGGCCACCGCAAACGCCAGAGGGACGTCGGCAAGCAGCTGACGTGGGAGGAGTCCGTCGATGGGAGCCGACAGTGTCACCATCTCCGCCCGCAGATCGGCCATCTCGCCCTTGAGCTCGAGGCTTAGATCGGCCATCTCGCCCTTGAGCTCGAGGCGTAGATCGGCCATCTCGCCCTTGAGCTCACCCCGTAACTCGGCCATCTCGCCTCGGAGAGCCACGCCGTGGGCGTCGAGATCTGCTCGACGAGCGACGTCACCCCAACCCACGGGTGGCAACAGCTCCATCAAGGTGGTGGCGGGGGCGGGGCCGAGGGATCGCTCCAGCGCCCCCAGCAGGTCTCGGCGTTCGCCTTCGGTCGACATAATCGCTCCTCGTTGACGGCGCCAGCGAGGGGGAAGCGCACGGTCGGATGATACCCAACGTCGCCGCGGGCAGCTTTGTAAAGGCCGGCGTCGTAGCCGGACGAGGGGGTAAGGCCGCCAGTCGGGCCGCTCGGCGCAATCCGAGCCCGTTCCGAGGCGGACGACGAGCGTGCCCACCGACACCAGCCCCGCTTTGGCCACCAAGTTCGGTCGTCGAAAGTCACCTCGACACTGTCGCTGGCGGGCGATACTCCGCTCACTGGAAGTGACTCCCCGGTTGGGCCGGTTGATGACTTCGAACACCGTCATCGTCCCAGCCCTAGGAGACCTTTTCCGCGGATGCGGGGACCGTCAGAGGCTACCCCACCGGTGGATCAAGGCTTAAGTGACTCGTCGGTCAGTGCTCCTCCTGAAGCACCGACGGAGAGCGACGATCCAGACGCCCCGGTCAACCGCCTCCACGGCCATCGGGTCCGACCGGGCCAGGCGTGCCCTACCCTCCTCCGGCCGCCAGGCGGCGGGCTCCACCCCAGCCGGACGAGCGCCCAGCTGCGCCAAGCGCGCGAGGAGTGAGTCAGCGAAGCCCTCGGCCACCACCACCGTGTCCACGTCGCTCCAGCGGTTGAAATCGCCCCGGGCCACCGAGCCCACCACCACCACGGCCTGGACACCGAGACCCGGGTCGAGACCTCGAGCGAAGGAGCGAGCCCGGTCGAGGAGCGCGTCGCGCTCGGTGCGGCGTCGGTTCAGCACCTCCTCTGCGCCCATTCAGGGCCGCCCCTCACCGAGGCGTTCCCAAACCTGTCCGACGGTCGCCCCTACGTGTTCTGCGTCGGCGATGGCTTGGGCGCTGTCGCCGTCGCGGTAGTGAGTCCCCGGTGAGCCAGACGGGTGAGCGTCGGGATGTCGAGCCGGGATGTAATGGCGAGACAGGCGCTGCAGCTCGGCGAGCACCGTGGCGCCGAGGTCCTCTTCAACGGCGTCGCTCCACCACTCCCCCAGCTCCACCAGGTCATGGCCCCATGCCCCCACGCCTACCCCGTGGAGCAGGCCTTCACTGTGAGCTGGGCCGACTGCTCGGCCAGGAAGCAGGACCAGTGATGGAAGCCGGCGTCAGCCTGGACGCGAGCCGCAGCCAGGGCATCGGCGCCCGCGTCCGACCACCGGCGGAACTCCGGCTCGTCGAGCACGGTCCATCCTGGCACGACGGCTGCGGCTAAAGAACGCCTTCGGCGGTGTCGAGAGAGGGAAGTGACGCAGATGGGGAAGCGGAACCCCACAAGGTGAGCGGCTCTCGATCCCGTCGCTTGTGAAGAAGTTCCCAAAGCTGGGCCGAAGGCACGTCCTGGGCGGCGGCGCCGTGGCCTTGGTGGTGGTGCTGCTGGTGGGCGCCCTGGTCGTCACGACAAGCCCTCGGCGGCGAGGGGGGGGTCCCGAGCCGCAAGGGCCTCCTGCCGCCGTGCTCGGTCAATCCCTCGAGGGACCGACGACCACCACCGGCGGCGGAGTGGCTGCCCCCACCGGCTCGTCTGCGGCCGGTTCCCCCCCTTCGTCTGGCGCAGGCCCCCCGATCCCCGGGAAGCGCACCAGGCCGCGGCCGGAGCCGGTGAAGGACGTGAAGGACGCCTACATCGTCGTGTACAAGAGCCGGGTGTCCGATCCGGACGCCAAGACCGAAGGCCACGAGCGCTCCAAGGGCTTCAAGAGCGCGCACCGCTACCGCCGGGCGCTCGGGGGGTTCTCCGCCAAGCTCAGCCCTGGGCAGGTGTCGTCGTTGCGAGCCGACCCCGATGTCGCTTTCGTCAGCCCCGACCGTCCCGTCCAAGCCGCGGGAACCACTGTCATGAGCAACGGTGACTCAGCCCCACCCGGAGTCCGCCGCATCGAAGCAGCCACCAAGAGCGCCGTTCACGGGCAGAGCAGCGCCAACGTGGCGGTGATCGACACCGGCGTGGATCTCGACCATCCGGACCTCTCGATACGAGGCGGGACCAACTGCGTGGACTCGAGACCGCCCGACGACGTCAACGGTCACGGCACCCACGTTGCGGGAACGATCGGCGCCCGCAACAACGGGTCCGGGGTGACAGGGGTGGCCCCCGGGACCACCATCTATGCCGTCAAGGCACTCGACGACGCCGGCAGCGGCTCGTGGTCGTCCATCGTCTGCGCCATCGACTGGGTCACGGCAACACGAGGCGATGCGGATCCCGCCAACGACATCGCCGTCGCCAACATGAGCTTGGGTGGAAGCGGTCCTCCCGTCACCTCGTGCGCCGAGACGACCGATGCCCTCCACGCCGCCGTGTGCAACGCCACCTCCGCCGGCGTGCACCTTGTGGTGGCCGCCGGAAACGCGGCATGGGATTTCGACTATGCCGAGGAGCCCGACGTCCCGGCCGCCTACCCGGAAGTGCTCACCGTCACCGCCATGTCCGACGGGGACGGCAACCCGGGCGGGGTGGCGCCCCTGGCCTGCTCGACCAGCCAGACCGACGACCGCTACGCCACCTATTCGAGCTTCGCCTCCACGCCCGGAGGCGCAGGCCACACGATCGCAGCACCGGGGTCGTGCGTGCGATCCACGTCGGTCAACGGCAGCTACGCCACGCTCTCGGGAACCAGCATGGCCACCCCCCATGTCGCCGGAGCTCTGGCCTTGTGCTTGGGAGAAGAGGGTGGGTCAGGGCCGTGCTCCGGGCTGTCACCTGCCTCGGTGATCGACAAGCTCCGCGGCGATGCCCAGACCCACGATGCCGCAGAACCCGGTTATGGGTACGACGGTGATCCCTCCCGTCCCGCGGCGGGCCGCTACTACGGACCGCTGGCCTGGGTCGGCATTGATGCTCCCCGTGACCCCCTCGTGGCGCCGCCGCAGCTGTCCGTGTCCGACGCCTGGGTGATGGAAGGCAATGCCACCACCACGGCCACTGCCCGCTTCACGGTTTCGCTGTCCGCACCAGTCGCCGGCCCGGTGAGCGTGAAGGTGGCCACCGCCAACTCCAGCGCCGTGGCGCCCGGTGACTACACCGCGCTTGCCGCCACCACGGTGAGCTTCGCCCCCGGCGAGACCACCAAGTCGGTGGAGGTGGCGGTGAACGGCGACGCCCTGGGAGAGGCCAACGAGGTGTTCGTGCTCAACCTCTCCTCGCCCATCGGGGCGGTGGTTGCCGACAGCGCCGGGGTGGCCACCATCGTCGATGACGACGGAGGGCTCCCAAAGCTGTCGGTGTCGGATACCTCGGTGGTCGAAGGCAATGCCACCGCCACGGCCACTGCCCGCTTCACGGTGTCGCTGTCCGCACCAGTCGCC
>JADDQT010000308.1 GCA_016781225.1 Actinomycetota bacterium | reverse complement strand
TTGACGGGCTCGTCTATGGCCCAGCGCGAGCCGGGAGAGAGCGGCTCGTCGGGTGGGGCGCCGGCGGCGGCGGGAAAGATCTCCGACAGCCCGAGACCCCCCAGCGCGCTGGCAGGAAGACCTTCGCTGCTCTGCACCTCGGCCAACTGGGCGGCTCGATCGAGACGAACCACGAAGTTGCGGGGCAGGCCCCCGGCCTCGCTGAGGCGTACCTGGACGCGGGTCCCGGAGGAATCGGCGTCGAGGACGGACTGCTCGGACTCGAACACGTTCGTGGTCTGTGTGCGCCGGGGTGCCTCGTCGCCCACGGTGGCCACGGCCTCGGCCTGTACCTCGACCCGGTACGAGTACCGGTCGCCGGGTCGGGGCTGGTAGGACAGGCGGACGGTGTCCTCCCGGCATGCCGTGCCGATCAGGGCCAGGGCGGCGGCAACCAGGAGACCGCGGCGGAGCGGCAGGGCCATGAGCCATCGAGGCTACTTTGAGTAGCGTTCGCCCTGTGGACCGCGATGCCCCCGAGTCGTCCGTGTGGGCACCCTTCCTCGAGGACCCGAAGCAGACCGCCGTCGTCACCGACTTCGACGGCACGCTCGCTCCCATCGTCGACGATCCGAGCCAGTCACGGCCCCTTGCGGGCGCCGTCGAGATCCTCCATTGCCTGTCGCACCGGTATGCAAGAGTCGGCGTCGTGTCGGGCCGGCCGGCAGCGTTCATCGCCGAGCACCTGCAGCTGGGTGACTGCGAGGAGGCGGGCCAGAGCGACGAAGGCGGCGAGTGCGAGGGGATAAGGGTGTCGGGCCTGTACGGCTTGGAGCAGGTCCGGGTCTCCAGAGCACACGACGAAGAGGTCACGCCCCATCCCGACGCCGAGGGCTGGCGGGAGGTCGTCGACGAGGTGGTGGCCGCTGCCGAGGACGAGGCGCCCGAAGGCGTGGTCGTGGAGCACAAGGGCCTGTCGGTGACGCTCCACTACCGCGCCGCCCAGGAGCACGAGGGCTGGGTGAGGGAGTGGGCTGAGGAGCGAGCCCGGAGGACGGGCCTGGCGCCGCATCCCGCCCGCATGTCCTACGAGCTGCGCTTGCCCATCGAGTCCGACAAGGGAAGCGCCGTGACCGAGTTGGTCAGTGGTCTGCGCGTGGCCTGTTTCGCCGGGGACGACAGCGGTGACCTGCCCGCCTTCGAGGCACTGGACCGGCTGGCGAAGGACGAGGGCATGACCGTGCTGAAGGTGGCCGTCCGCAGCGACGAGTCGCCACCGGAGCTGCTGGAGCAGGCAGACGTGGACGTGGACGGGCCCGAAGGCATGGTGGAGCTCTTCAGGGGGCTCCTCTAGCTGGAGGGGGCGCGCGCCGCGTCGAGCTGATCCTCGAGCCAGTCCTGCGGCGAGCGGCTCTCGCTGATGGCGCGCAGATGCGAAGCTCGTTCGGCACGTTCCCGTCGACCCATGCTCAAGGCCCGTGCGAGGGCGTCGGCCGTCGCGGTGATGTCGAAGGGGTTGATGCCCACGGCGCCCTCTCCCATCTCGTCCCACACGCCCGACTCCCGGCTGAGCACCAGCACGCCGTCGCGCTCGTTGAGGGTCGGGCCTTCCTTGGCCACCAGGTTGAGGCCGTCGCGGATCGGGTTGACGAGCAGCACGTCGTAGCGCCGGTGTGCGGCCACCGACCTGGGGAAGAAGTCCTCCATGTAGGCCAGCACCGGCGTCCACGACGGGGTCGCCCACGTGTTGTTGATGCGCTCCACCATGGACTCCACCTCGCTGCGGTACGCCATGTAGTCCGGGATGCTGTCCCGCGAGGGGTAGACGAAGGCTCCGAAGATCACCCGCTCCCGCCACTCCGGCCTGGTACGCAGCAGCTCCTCGAAGGCCAGGAAGCCGCGCAGGATGTTCTTGGAGAGCTCGATGCGGTCGATGCGGGCGATGAAATGGCGGTCACCGATCTGCTCGTCGAGCTTGGCGAACTCCTCCTTGCCCTCGTCCGAACCGGCCACCTGAGCCAGGTCGTCGGTGTCTATGCCGGCGGGGGCCACGAACGTGGGCGGGACGGAGTCCAGGGTGGCCTCTCCGCAGTTCTCGAACGCACGAGCCCAGCGCTTGGAATGGAACCCGCAGGCGCCGTTGCCGGCCAGACCCTCCATCAGCTCGGTGGCCACCTCGTCGGGGAGCATTCGCAGCGCGGTGGGCTCGCAGAAGGGCGTGTGGTTGAAATGCGCCGTGCGCAGGTCGGGCCGGACCTTGGCCAGTGTGCTCCCCACCAGGCACAGCTGGTAGTCGTGCACGAGGACCACGCCCCCGTCGGGGGCCTCCTCGGCCACCGCCTCGGCGAACTCCCGGTTCACGTCCACGAAGGTGGACCACGCCTCTCGCCATCGGCTGTCGATGCGAGGGCGCCGGGGGAGGTCGAAGAGACTGTGGTGGAGGAACCAGAGCGTGGAGTTGGCCACCACGTCGTAGAACTGGCGGTAGTCGTCCGGCTCGATCACGAGGGAGCGGAGGCGGAACCCCTCGGCCTCGACGACGCCCTGGGACGCCGCCTCCCGGTCCTCCTCGGAGATGGCGCCGGCCACCCATGTCGCCCCTGCGCCGGCCACCGCCG
>JADDQT010000307.1 GCA_016781225.1 Actinomycetota bacterium | reverse complement strand
GACGGCGCACGTCGGCCGCGGCCAGCACGGTGTCGACCGACTCCTGGCGAGCGGACTCCACGAAGGCGCACGTGTTCACCACCACGACCTCGGCGTCCTCGGGCGCCGCCGCGGGCACCAGGCCGTCGGCCTCCAGGGTTCCGGCCAGCTTGTCCGAGTCGACCTGGTTCTTGGGGCAGCCGAGCGTCTCAATCCAGTAGTGCCGGCTCACGGTCCACGAATCTACCGTCGAGACGGCCCGTGCCCCCAGGCCGGCGGCAATAGCATCGGCGGATGGCCACTGCCACGCCCGAACCCTCCCCCAACCCCAACGCGCTCCGCTTCCAGCTCGACACCACGCTCTCCGAGACGCTGAGCGTGAACGGTGCAGCCGAGGCCGAGGACAACGAGTTCGCCGCCAAGGTGTTCGCCGCCGGCGGTGTGGCCTCCATCTTCGGCGTGAACGACTTCGTCACCGTCACCCGTTCGCCGGGTGCCGAGTGGGACCCCATCGTGACCGCCGTCCAGGAGGCCGCAGCCGAGCACCTCTAGGTGGCTGGGATGTCCCAGCCACGGCGCAGGCTGGGCCGTCTCGTAGTTGCCGTCGTGGCCGTGGCCTACGCGTGGTGGGTCGCAGGCCTGGAGCACTTCACCACCTCTGCCCTCGTAGCCGTGATGGCGGCCGGCGCGCTGGCTGTGAGCTCGTCACGCTGGCCTCGCCGCCACCGCTCGGTGCCCGCCACGAGAAGGGTCGCGCTCGGGCCATGGCCCATGGTGCTCGGTGCGTTACTCGTGTGGGAGCTGGCGGCCTTCAGCCTCTCGCCCCGAGCGACCCACCCCACGCTGAGCTCGATCGCCGACGCCGCCCTCGGTCCCAGGCCGATCGAAGCGGCCGCCTTCGTGGCGTGGCTCGCTCTGGGACGGCGACTGGCGGGTCCATGAGCAAGGCGATCCTGCTTGCCGGCTTTGCCGTCCTCCTCGGGGCGATGGTCGCCCTCGAGGTGATGGCCCGCGCCGGTGACGGGCGGCGGGCCACGCTGGGCGATGTCGCCGATTCGGCCGTCCGCCACCCAGCCGGACGCGCCGCTGCCCTGCTCGGCTGGCTCTGGCTCGGATGGCACCTCTTCGTGCGCTGATATCAGCCTCCGGGGGCGCCCGGTGCCGCGCATTCCCCATCATGGCATCCTCTTCACCGGGCCAACTACCGTGTCCTCGAAGAGGTTGCCCCTGCCCACGAGCAGGACGGGGACGAGACCGTGGAGCGAGTTGCCGGCGACTCAAGCTCGGTGGCAGGGCCGGGGCCCCCGACACGACCACCGGCCGTACCGCTTCGAGGACGCTCACTCGGCGGGCGTGCTGGGCTATGGCCTGTCCCCCGCCATCTCAAGGTGACGGGACGCCCGAGGTGACCCCTCGCCTCGCCCCAAAGCACGGGTTCTCCCTCGCGGCCGCGTTCTGGAGCCCCCGCGGGATCAAGGAGGGCCAACTGTGGGCGGTCCCAGCCTGCGCATCGAGGCCGTCCAGACCAACCGTGGGGGAAGACGCTTCCGTACGGCAGTCCGGCGCCGTGGTCTTGCGCCTGACGATTTGGGCGGCATGAAGGGGGTACCCCGACTCGAACGTCAATCTGGAGAGTGAGGAGTCTCGGGTGACGCCTCCACTTGGCCTCCGGCAGTAGCTGCGGCTACTGCCATGAGTACGGCAGCCGGCAGGTACCAAGGGAAGAACAAGAAGAGCACCCACATAACAAGGGCAACGGCGGACATGCAGCGCGCAACAATCGCCCCGCGTCGCCGTCGGAAGAACACGGGTCCCGCCGCCACGGCAACGGGAATCACCAAGAGTATGAAGCTGTCAACAGTAAGGGAAGAGAGGATCCGCTCTGTTCCGGTCCGAGTCTCGTTTCGGTCCTCGGCTCCCCCCACCGTGGTGACGCTGGATTCCACCCGAATCCCATATGGCGACACTGCAA
Source organism: Actinomycetota bacterium (assembly GCA_016781225.1). Taxonomy (GTDB): domain Bacteria; phylum Actinomycetota; class Acidimicrobiia; order Acidimicrobiales; genus YB1-3. Next base: position 740 of record JADDQT010000307.1, on the reverse strand, counting down.
GAAAGATCGATACAAGCAGGGAGACGACGACGGCACTGAGAACAAACACATGACCCGTGCAACTGGCCGACTTGCTCGAGCGCACTCCAGTCCCCGCTTCTCACAGGCAGAACATTCTCACCTTACCTGTCCATACGTCCGTGTACGAAAGGTCATACCGCCACGTGGGGTATCGCACGACCGACCCGCAGATGGACGCTATTCCTTCAATCGATATGCTGCCAAATTATCCATCTTCTTGCCGAAGCGCAGTAGCTTGCTGCAAGGCCCGCTCTTTCTCGAACTCCACCGGTAGAACGCTGTACCGTTCTTATCACCGTCGACATGGTTCGGCTCGTAGTACGTGTTCGTTGGAAGAAAGAACGTAATAGGACTTAAGCGGAGAAGAACACCCGGATGACGGTGGCTCGCAGGACACCTTGGTTCTCGGCCGCCGAATCCTCGGACAACACGATTGCGCCGCCGGGCTTGGTGGGGCGACGGAAGGTCACCTCCCCCCGGAAGGGACCCAGCTCACCGCTGGAGTCACCACTGCCGGTCACGAAACCCTGGCCCAGCGCCTGGTTCTCCGTCATGCCGTCCTCCTTCACCCGGACCGTGACCGTGCCCTCGAAGACGTTGGCCCGCCCCACGAGGATGGCCGGAGAGGAGATCGTGGTCCGAGCTGCGGGTGACTCCAGCTCGATCCTGGAGCTGCGGGCGCCCACCACCGACCACGGGCCGGACGGGCCCTGCGGCCC
>JADDQT010000306.1 GCA_016781225.1 Actinomycetota bacterium | reverse complement strand
ATCGTCCCGCCGCTCAAGGCCATCCTCGAGTCGCCCGACCTTCGACTCGACGGCTTCATCGGCCCGGGCCACGTGAGCACGGTCATCGGCAACCGCCCATATCGGTTCGTACCCGCTCAGTACGGCAAGCCTCTGGTGACGTCGGGCTTCGAGCCCTTGGACATCCTCCAGGGCATCGTCATGCTCCTGCGCCAGATCCGGGAGGGCCGCTGCGAGGTCGAGAACCAGTACACCCGCGCCGTGCAGGACGAGGGCAACATCCGGGCCCTGCGCATCATGAGCGAGGTCTTCGAGGTGCGCCCACACTTCGAGTGGAGGGGCATGGGCTTCATCTCCCAGAGCGGCCTCAAGCTCAACGAGGCGTTCGCTCCCTGGGACGCCGAGCTGCGCTTCTCGGTGCCCGGCGTGCGGGTGGCCGACCCCAAGGCCTGCCAATGCGGTGAGGTCCTGAAGGGGGTCATCAAGCCGTGGGAGTGCAAGGTGTTCGGCACGGCCTGCACCCCTGAGACGCCCATCGGCACCTGCATGGTCTCCTCCGAGGGCGCCTGCGCCGCCTATTACAACTACGGGCGGTACAACCGCTCCGCCACCATCCCGGTCAAGTCGGCCTAGCCGCCATGAGCGAGGCCGTCGAGGCGATTCCGGGGCAGCAGCAGGCTCAGCCATCTCGCGAAGAGGTGGTGCTCGACCGCATCGAGGCCTTCCGCCGCCGGCGCCCCCGCCTGCTGGAAGAGAACATCACCTCTGCCCACGGGGCAGGCGGCAAGGCCTCGGCCGCCCTCACCGACGCCGTGTTCCTGGAGGCCTTCCGCAACGACACCCTGGCAGCCCTCACCGACGGCGCGTTGCTCGAGCTGCCCGGTGGCGAACGCCTGGCATTCAGCACCGACTCGTTCGTGGTGAAGCCCATACGGTTCCCAGGGGGTTCCATCGGCCACCTGGCCGTCCATGGCACGGTCAACGACGTGGCCATGATGGGAGCACGTCCGGCGTGGATGTCGGCCGGCTTCGTCATCGAGGAAGGCTTCCCCGTCGCCGAGCTGAAGGCGGTGGTGGCCGACATGGCCGAGGCTGCCACCCTGGCCGGCGTCCAGATAGTGACCGGTGACACCAAGGTGGTCAACAAGGGGGCGGCCGACGGCCTGTACATCAACACCTCGGCCGTGGGCGTGGTTCAGTCCGTCGAGCTCGGCCCCGACCGGGTACGACCGGGCGACAAGGTGCTGGTCTCCGGCACGATCGGCGACCACGGCGTGGCCATCATGCTGGCTCGCGGCGACCTGGCCCTCGAGGCCGACATCAAGTCCGACACCGCTCCCCTGAACGGGCTGGTGGAGTCCTTGCTGGCGGCCGCCCCCGGCACCCGCTGGATGCGAGACGCAACCCGTGGGGGGTTGGCCACCGTGCTCAACGAGCTGGCCCGGGCGGCGGAGGTGCACGTGACCCTCGAGGAGTCCATGCTGCCCGTGCGCGGCCCCGTGCACGGAGCGTGCGAGATCCTCGGGATCGACCCCATCTACGTGGCCAACGAGGGCAAGCTGGTGGCGGTGGTCCCGCCCGACGAGGCCGATGCCGCCCTCGTGGCCATGCGAGCTCACCCCGTAGGAGCCGACGCCGCCCTGATCGGCGAGATCCGGGAGGAGCCTCCGGGGATCGTCTTGATCAACACCGGCTTCGGAGGGAACCGGATCGTCGACATGCTCGTCGGCGACCCCCTTCCACGTATTTGTTGATCGGCTCGGAAGCGGAGCTTCCTCGCCGAGCTTGATCGTGCTTCGGGCTCCCGGCGGAGCCGGTCGCCCTCGCACCTCCACTATTGCTGCCAGCCGGGGGGGGCGCCTTTGGCGCCGCCTGCGGCCGGCAGGAATGACAAGCTCACATGATTGAGCGGCGGCTCTTTCGGGTCACTGGCACCGTGCAGGGGGTTGGCTTTCGGCCGTTCGTCTACCGGCTTGCCGCCGATCTCCGTCTCGCCGGGTACGTGGGCAACGACACCGACGGCGTCTTCATCGAGGCCCAGGGCGACAGCGATCGGCTCGACGAGCTGAGCCGCCGTCTGCTGGAAGAATCTCCTCCGCTCGCCCACATCGCCACCCTGGAGGCGGTCACGGTGGCCCCGGGGGATGGCGACGGTGGCTTCCGGATCATCGACAGCCGAGCCGAGGGGGCGCCGGCGGTGGCCGTGAGCGTGGACGTGGCCACCTGCGACGACTGCCTGGCCGAGCTGATGGACCCAGCCGACCGCCGCTACGGCTACCCGTTCATCAACTGCACCAACTGCGGTCCTCGCTACACCATCATCCGGTCCATTCCCTACGACCGGGCGTCGACGACGATGGCCGGGTTCCACATGTGCGACGCCTGTCGAGCGGAGTACGAGAACCCCGCCGACCGCCGGTTCCACGCCGAGCCCAACGCCTGCCCGGTCTGCGGCCCTCGGATCCGGCTGCTCGACCCCGGCGGGCAGGTGCTGACCACCGGGGCCGATGCCCTCGACCGCACGGCGGCTTTGCTGACCGGCGCTCATGTCCTGGCCGTGAAGG
>JADDQT010000305.1 GCA_016781225.1 Actinomycetota bacterium | reverse complement strand
GGTCCTGCTCGTGACGAGCGCGTGCGGCGGGGGTGGGGAGGCCGACGCCCCCGTGCTGGAACCCAACGAGGAGGAGGGACTGACCCTTACCCTCACCCACAGCGAGCCGTTGCGGGCCAAGGCGCCCGTGACCTGGACCCTCGTGGTCCGCAACGCCGGCCGGGAACCCGTGACCCTCACGTACAGCTCGGGCCAGCGGGGTGACGTGGTCCTCGCCCAAGGCCAGACGGAGCGCTACCGCTGGAGCAGGGGCAAGGCCTTCACCCAGGTGTTCGGCGAGATGACGATCCGCCCCGGCCAATCGGAGTCCTTCGAGCTGAAGGACGACACCCTCGACGTGGAACCAGGGCAGTACGAGCTGGTGGCCTCGCTGAAGAGCCAGCCTTCGCCCACCGAGGTGCGTCAGGTGGTCACCGTTTCGGTTTGACCGAACCGCCCCACGGCGTTCCTCAGCCCAGGAACTCGGTCCGTTCGCCGCAGGTGGCCCTTGCTCAGTGCGCCCGATCGTTACACGGGGCCCAGGCCGCGCACGGTACGGTCGACACCATGGCGACCAGGGACGGCAAGCAGCCCATCACCATGTTGTCCGACCGGCTGCTGGTGCAGATCCCCCAGGCGGAGGGGGAGCGCAGGTCGAGATCGGGCATCCTCATCCCTGCCACGGCCGAGGTGGGGAAGCGCCTAGCCTGGGCCGAGGTCGTGGCCGTGGGTCCCCACGTGCGCAGCGTGAAGGCCGACGACTACGTGCTGTTCAACCCCGAGGACCGCTACGAGGTGGAGGTACGGGGCGAGGAGTACCTCATCCTGAGGGAGCGCGACATTCACGCCGTGGCGTCGGACCGCAACGACAACGGCACGGGCCTGTACCTGTGACGCCGTCCTCGTGAGGCAGCCGGCGCAGCCGGCCGGGGCTTTGTCGGCCGGTATGGAGCACGTGCGATACACGCCCGACGGGCTGGTGGCGGCCATCGCCCAGGAGCGAGGCACGGGCAAGGTGCTGATGATGGCGTGGATGACCGAGGCCACCCTGCGCAAGACCCTGGAGTCGGGCCGGATGGTCTACTGGAGCCGCACCCGCCAGGAGGAATGGGCCAAGGGCGACACCTCCGGCAACCGCCAGTGGGTGCGCGAGGCGTACTACGACTGTGACGGTGACACGCTGCTCTTCGTCGTCGACCAGGAGGGCGAGGGGGCCTGTCACACCGGCAAGCACACGTGCTTCTTCCGTGCCTTCGGTGCCCCGGGCGGTCCGGCCGACCGTTGATCAGACCGAGTAGGGAGGACTTCCGGGCCCTCGCCCGTACCCACACCGTGGTGCCGGTGTGGCGGGAGATCCTCGCCGACCTGGTTACGCCGGTAGCCGCATTCGCCCGTGTGGTGGGGGACGGCACGGGGTTCCTGCTGGAGTCGGTGGAGCACGGCGACCGGTGGGGCCGGTGGTCCTTCCTCGGCCGCAACCCCCTCGCCACCCTCGTGGCCCGCAGCGGGCACATCGAGATCGAAGGACGACTTCCCGCCAGCATGCCGCTGGACCAAGGCGTGCTGGCGGCCGTCGAAGCCCTCCTGGCGACCTATCGCTCCCCCGCGCTGGCCGACCTGCCCCCCTTGCACGGCGGCGTCGTGGGCTACCTCGGCTACGACGTGGTCCGAGAGGTCGAGCGCCTGCCCGAGCCGCCTCCCGACGACCTCGGACACCCCGACGCCGTGCTGTCGATCATCGGCCAGATCGCTGCCTTCGATCACTGGCGCCAACGGGTGACGCTGGTGGAGAACGTCGTGGTGGGTGAGGGTGACGACGTCCACGCCGAGGATGCCCGGCTCGACCGGGCCTACGACCAAGCGGTGGCCCGGCTGGAGGACCTGGCCGCGGCCGGGGCGCGCGCCGTCGACGAGGCGGTGATGGATCCGCCCGAGCGGGACGAGGCCCCACCCGAGGTGGCGCGGACCGTGAGTGCCGAGCAGTACGCCGACGCCGTCGACGCCGCCAAGGAGTACATCCTCGCCGGCGACATCTTCCAGGTGGTCCTCTCCCAGCGCTTCGACTTCGATCTCGGCGCCGACCCTTTCGACCTCTACAGGGTCCTGCGGCAGGTGAACCCCTCGCCGTACATGTACTTCCTCCGCCATCCCAGCGTCACCGTGGTGGGCTCGTCACCCGAGCTCATGGTGCAGCTGGTGGACGGGCGAGTGGTCTCGCGCCCCATCGCCGGCACCCGGCCCCGCGGTCGCACCGACGAGGAGGATCGCCGGCTCGGCGGCGAGCTGTCGGAGCACCCCAAGGAGATCGCCGAGCACGTCATGCTGGTGGACCTGGCCCGCAACGACGTGGGCCGGGTGGTGCGCTTCGGCACCGAGCGGGTCGAGGAGTTGATGACCGTGGAGCGCTACAGCCATGTGATGCACCTGACCTCGCAGGTGTCGGGCTCGCTGGCCCCCGGCAACGGGCCCATCGACGTGCTCCGGGCCACCCTGCCCGCGGGCACGATGTCGGGCGCGCCCAAGGTCCGGGCCATGGAGATCATCGACGAGCTGGAGGCCACCAAGCGCGGCCCCTACGCCGGTGTGGTGGGGTACTTCGACTTTTCGGGCAACCTGGACACCGCCGTGGCCATCCGCACCATGCTGGTGAGCCCCGACGGCCGAGCCAGCGTGCAGGCAGGGGCCGGCATCGTCGCCGACAGCGATCCAGCCATGGAGGAGCT
>JADDQT010000304.1:1948-2726 GCA_016781225.1 Actinomycetota bacterium | reverse complement strand
TGGAGCCCGGCGAGGTCCTCGTCGTGCGCACCCTCGATCCGGGCCTGGCGGCGGTGCTTCCGGGTCTTGGCGGCCTGGTGGCCGAGACGGGAAGCGTGCTGTCCCATCTGGCCATCCTGGCCAGGGAGCTGGGAATACCCACCGTGGTCGGCGTGGCTGATGCCGTTCACCGCTTCCCGGCCGGTTCGACCGTCGTCGTCGACGGCACTACCGGTGAGGTCACCTTGGCCGAGTCGGACGAGGGTGCCAAGGCGGTGAGCGCATGAGGAGGCTGCGCTACGCCATCGTCGGCGGCGCCATGGTGGCCTCGGGCCTCTACCTGTTCGTCTATCTCTATCGTTGGGAGTGGCACCGGGCCGTGGTTGCCGGGGTGATGTTCCTCATCGCCGAGGTGGCGCTCACCGGGTCGGTCATCCTCGATCGCTTGCGCGCAATGGAGGAGAGGATCTCGGCCAGGTTGGGTGGTGCCGGAACCGGCGCAGCACAGGACGTGGCCGATGAGCCGGTCGACGCCACGGCCGACATCATGGCCCGGCTCGAGCAGAGTGCTCCGGCCCCCAAGGTCAGCTTCCAGTGGCTCTCCCGGCCGGACGAGCTGTCCGTCTTCGTGCCGGTCCTGCTCGGCGCCGGAGTGGTTCTCTCAGGTGTGGCGTGGCTGGTGGAGCGCCTGGCCCGGCTGACGGCAGGCCCAGCGCTCGAGCGCGGCCTGACCCTCCAGCTTGCGCCCTTCGCCCTGCCCGATGGGGCGTTGTGGGGGGCTGCCGAGGCCACCCCGGTA
>JADDQT010000304.1:0-1913 GCA_016781225.1 Actinomycetota bacterium | reverse complement strand
GGCGGCGGCCGTGGCCCTCCTGATCGGCTCGGTGGGTGTCGACCGGTTGAGCGACCTCACCCAGGACCGCCCTGACCCAGTCCTCCCCGATCAGGAGAGCTCCGTCCTCATATCGGCGGCGGCCAAGGGCCCGGCCCGAACGTCTCTTCAGGCCACTCAGGCCCTGTGGGGAGCGTGCACCACCCAGCTCGGCGCCGGCTACGAGGCGCTCTCCATGACCGAGGTCGGAGGCGGCGCGGTGGAGGTCGTGGTCAGGCCGCGGATCGGCAAGTACGCCGAGCGCCGCCTGCGGGGCTGCATCGCAGACGGGGCCGCCGACAAGGTCGGGGCCCACGTGCAGTCGATCACACCCGTCGAGCGCTAGCAGCTAGCCGCCGCCGAGGCTTCCGGGCGCTCGTGGGTGCTTGTCGTAGCGCGCGGACCCTCGACCAGAGGCGGCGGGGGCCGTCGACCACCCGGCTATAGGCCACCACCGGAGCCGAGGGGCGGCGGACATCGCGGTCGGCGAGCATGGCGGCGAAGGCCAGCTGCTCGACCGAGGGAGGCCCCACCGAGAGGTTTCGCCCGACCGCCTCCTCACACGTGGCTTGGCCCGTGGACACCAGGTAGGCGGCGGCCATGGTCCCGGTGCGCCCTACGCCGGCCCCGCAGTGGACGAACACCCTGCCAGGGCTTCGGTCCACCGCGTTCAGGAAGCATTCGACCTGGGCCCGCGTGGGTGCCTGGCCGTCCCGGAGCGGGATGTGGAACCGGTCGATCCCGAGCCGGTTCCTTAGCGCATCGTGGGTCTGGATGTTCTGCTCGGCCCGCAGGTCGACCACGGAGGCGACCCCGTCGGCAGCGAGGGCCTCTAGGCCTACCTCGGTCGGCGCCGCTCCCCGCCACAGCCGCTCGTCCACTTCGGCGAAGTTCACTATGGGCAGGCGCGGTGGGACCTCGGGTTGGGCTCTCTGAGCCCAGCGGTGCAAGAGGGCGATGGCCAGATTCGGGAGAAGGACGAAGGCGCTCGCCGCCGCCGCCACCCTGGGGGCGTTGCGGGCGATGTCCGACACGGTGCGGTCCTACCCGGCCCGAGATGGGTGCAATCGGCGGCGCCGGGTGCCGCGCCGAGGCCTCATTCCACCGTGCTCAAACCGCGTTCTATCACCCTCGACAGCTCCCTGGCATTGGCCTCGGGGTCGGCAGCCTCGGTGAGCCAGCGCACCACCACGAACCGCCGAGCGCCGGCGGCCACCATGGGACCGACCGTGCCGGGCGTTACCCCGCCGGTGACGAAGAAAGGATGAGCGGCATTGCGGGCGGCGTAGGTGAGGTACGCGAGCCCAGTACCGGGTCGGCCGGGCTTGGTGGGGGTGGGCTCCACCGGGCCGGTCGAGACGTAGTCCACGGGCTCGGCCGCGCTGGCGTCGAGCTCGGTCGGCGTGTGGGTGGAAAGCCCCACGATGGCCTCGGGGCCGACGATGCGCCGGGCCAGGGTAGGCGGGGCGTCGTCCTGGCCCACGTGCACGCCGTCGGCCCCGACCTCGAGGGCCAGGTCGGGGCGGTCGTTGAGGACGAAGGGGACCTCGTGGTCGCGGCACACCGACAGGGCCAGCCGCGCCCGCTCCACGAGGGGCCGGGCGTCGAGGGCCTTGTCGCGCAGCTGGACCACGTCCACACCACCCCGGATGCACGCGACGAGGAACGAGCTCAGGTCGGGCCGGTCGGGCGTGCACAGGTACAGGCGGCGAGCGGCCAGACGGCCGTCCGGGCGAGGAGTGCCCTCAGCCACCTGCGACGGCCCGGACCAGCTCCAGGCGGTCACCGTCGCCCAGGTGGGTGGAATCCAGGACCGCGCGGGGTACCGGCTCGCCGTTGCACTCGACCAGCACCCACCGGCCGCCGAGGCCGAGGGTGTCGAGGAGGTCCTCCAC
>JADDQT010000303.1 GCA_016781225.1 Actinomycetota bacterium | reverse complement strand
TGGCGGGTTGCTTCGATCCCATCGAGGCCGGGCATGCGGATGTCGAACAGGCAGACGTCCGGGCGGAGCTGCCTGGCCAGCGCGACGGCTTCGGCGCCGTCGGCGGCCTCGCCGATGACCTCGATGTCCGGTTGGGCGTTCAGGATCATCCGGAGCCCGGTCCGGATGATCTCCTGGTCATCCGCGAGCAGGACGCTGATGCTCACGGGCGGGCGGCCCGCGGGAGCACAGCCGTGACGGTCCATCCCCGGCTCCGGTTGGGGCCTGCTTCGAGGGTGCCGCCGAGCAGCTTCGCCCGTTCGGCCATCCCGACCAGCCCGAACCCGGTCGCCGTCCGGGGATCGAACGCTCCCGGATCGCCGTCGTCGTGCACCGTCATGCGGACACAGTCGGGCTCGCCCCGCACCGCCACCTGGACGCGGGTGGCGTGGCGGGCGTGGCGCACGGCGTTCGTGATCGACTCCTGGGCGAGGCGGAAGATGGCGGCATCGACGGAAGGTCGCAGCCCGTCGAGGTCTCCGGAGAGCTCGACCTCGACCCGCGGCCGTTCACCGGGGCTGGTGGCGAGGTCCTCGACCTGGGCGACGCCATGCTGCGGTGTGAGGTCCGGTTCCTCTCCCTGCCGGAGAGCGCCCACCATCGTGCGCATCTCCGCGAGCGTCCGAGAGGCCTCCTGCTCGATGACGGCGAGGGCGTCCACCGCGGCGGCCGGATCCGTGGAGGCGACGACACGGCCGGCCTGGGCCCGGATGGCGATGGCCGAGACGTGGTGGGCGACGGTGTCATGGAGCTCGCGTGCCAGCTGCTCTCGCTCGAGGAGCTTCACCTGATCCATCCCCCGGCGACGGGCCTTGTCCGCGTAGCGGACCGAGGCACCGACCGCCGCCACCAGGAGCACGAACAAGGCACCTTGAGCCACCTCGCTCAGCGGGACCTCGTCTCCGTCCGAGTGCATCTGGGCGTCGAAGGCGATCAGCAGCACCGGGATCGACACGATCGCCAGCCCGATCACGGCGTCACGACCGGAGCCCCAGCGGAACAGCGCGTACACCAACAAGATCACGAAGACGGTGGCATCCAGGCCCCGCCAGTCGTCGCCGAGGATGAGCGAGGCGACGTCCACGACCGCGACGAGGCCGAAGGCGGCGACGACGGACTGGAGCGGGTGCGTCCGCCGCCACAGCAACGTCGGGAGCAGGGCCAGCGCGACCGCCATGGAGAGCGCCCGCCACACCAGGTCCTCCCGGAACGCTCCCTCGAGCACCACCACGGGCACCAGCGCCGAGACGAGCGCCCAGTCCCGCCAGACCCGCCCGGGCGCATCGGGGACGCGGGGCTCGGCCCACAACGAACGAGCCGCGTCCCGGAGCACGACCCCACCCTAAGGAAGTCCGCCAGCCGGCGGATCGGCCGAAAGTACGAGACGGCAACCGTCCGATCGGCGGGTGTCGAATGGCCGGAGTCCCGATGTGGCGAGCGCCGGACATCACGACCATGGGCTCATGCCCACGTCAGCAGCAACCCCACGCCCAAGTCACTCCTCGGCCGGGTCGCCGGCTGGTGCTTCGATCACCGGACCAAGGCCATCGGGCTCTGGCTCGTCGCCTTCGTCGCCATCTTTGGCGCAGCTGGCGCGGTCGGCTCGCAGTTCAGCGGCAACGCCCAGGTGCCCGGCTCCGGCAGCGCCGCCGGGTTCGCCGTGCTGGCTGAGCACTTCCCCGAGCTCGGCACCGGCGGGCAGACCGGCACGATCGTGTTCAAGGCAGCCCAAGGCATCGACGACCCCGAGGTCCGGGCCGCCATGGAAGGACTGTTCGCAACGGTCGACGCCGGGTTCCCCGACGACGGCGGTGAGCCGCAGCACCCGGGTGCGACCGTGGTCTCGCCCTACGCCGAGCGCGGCCAGAGCCAGATCGCCCGGGATGGGCCCCTGGCCGGCCGAGTCGCCTACGCCCAGATCAACTTGTCCTCCGACGTCGACGACGCCGAGTCCGGCCGGCTCGGCAAGGCGATCAGCGAGCACGCGCCTGCGATCGACGGCCTCGAGGTCTTCGCGGGCGGCCAGTACCTGGCCGTGATCGAGCCCCCGCAGACCGAGCTCCTCGGCCTCGCCTTCGCCATGATCGTCCTGATCCTGGCATTCGGGTCGGTGCTCGCCATGGGCCTCCCGATCGCCGTCGCACTCGGCGGCGTCGCCGCCGGCATGGGGATGACCCTGCTCCTGACCAATGTCTTCACCATCCCCAACGACGCCACCGTCCTCGGGATCATGATCGGGCTCGGCGTCGGCATCGATTACGCCCTCTTCATCGTCTCCCGCTACCGGGAAGGACTTCACGCCGGGCGCTCGGCCCGTGCGTCCACCGTGATCGCCATGGAGTCCGCCGGGCGAGCCGTGATCTTCGCCGGCACCACCGTGATGATCTCGATGCTCGGCTTGCTCCTCGTGGGCGTCGGATCTGTCGGCGGCATGGGCATCGGCGTCTCCGCCACCGTGCTCGCCACCATGTTCACGTCCACCACGCTGCTCCCGGCGCTGCTCGGCTTCGCCCGTGAGCGGGTCGAGCTCACCCGCTGGCGCGGCCTCATCGCCGCCGGCTTCACGTCCGTCGCCCTGCTCGGGCTCGGCATCGGGTTGGCGCCGCTCGCCGCCTTCGGCGGCGCCTTCGCCCTCCTCACACTGCTCGCGAGCCTGGCCGTCCGGCCGCTGCGGCGCGCCGTCCCTC
>JADDQT010000302.1 GCA_016781225.1 Actinomycetota bacterium | reverse complement strand
TGGTGGACGGTCACCGCTTCGCCGAGGAGGCGGCCGGCGAGCGGGGCCCGCTGTTGGTGCTGCAGTGCGATTCGCGCCGGGTGCTCTCGGACATCAAGCTGGCGGCGGACGACGGACCTGGCTCGGTAACCGTCCTCCAGCGGTTGGGCCTGCCCGACGAGGCCGTGTTCGACGTCAGCTGGGACGAGCTGGATCGTGCGGTGGTCCCCGACCATCTCACGTCGATCTGGATCCCCGCCCTGGAGGCACCGGTGGCCAAGGAGCTCACTCGCTTCGTCGAGCTGGTCGCTGAGCTGCGCCGGCGCTGCCCGTGGGACCGCGAGCAGACCCACCAGAGCCTCACCCGCCACCTCCTGGAGGAGACTTACGAGACGCTGGAGGCCATCGAGGGCCTCGCCGGTCCGGAGGGCCCCGAACACCTCGAGGAGGAGCTGGGCGACCTGCTCTTCCAAGTCTGCTTCCACGCCACGCTGGCAACCGAGGAGGGCTGGTTCACCCTGGCCGACGTGGCGGGAAGGGTGCACGAGAAGCTGGTGCGCCGCCACCCCCACGTGTTCGCCACCGCCGAGGCCCGTACAGCGGGCGAAGTCATGGCCAACTGGGAGCGAGCCAAGGTGGAGGAGAAGGGTCGCCACAGCATCATGGACGGCGTCCCTGCGGTGCTTCCTGCGCTGCTGCACGCACTCAAGGTCCAGCGCCGGGCCGCCGGCGAGGGCTTCGACTGGGACTCGGTGGAGGGCGCCTACGAGAAGGTGAGCGAGGAGTTGGCCGAGGTGCGCGCCGAGCCCTCCGACGAGGAGCTCGGGGACCTGCTGTTCGCCGTGGTCAACGTGGCCCGCCATCTCGACCTCGACCCGGAGGCCGCTCTCAGGGGGGCCAGCGCCAAGTTCCGCGACCGCTTCATGGCCGTCGAGCGCCTCGCCGTCCAGCGAGGGGCGGACCTGCGTTCCCTCGGGCTGGCTGGCCTGGACCGGCTCTGGGACGAGGTCAAGCGGGACCAGCTCGAGCGGCACGTCGCCGCGGGCCAGCAGGACGTCTCCATAGGGCCGCAGTGATGCAGGACCGGCAGGCCGCGTGCTGCTACGCCGCCACTCGGGTCGGGCTGGGCGTGGCGCTGCTGATGGCGCCCAGGGTCATGCAGGGCTGGGTGGGGCCCGCCGCCCGAAGGCCCGAGGCCAAGGTGCTCACCCGCGTCGCCGGCGCCCGCGACCTCGCTCTGGGCCTGGGCACCCTGCTGGCGCTTGGGGAGGGAACGCCGGTGCGCCGCTGGCTCCAGGTGGCTGCCGCAGTGGATGCCGCCGACACCCTGGTGTCACTCGCCGCCGTGCGCCATATCACGGCCCGCCGGAGCCTCCCGGCAGCAGCCCTCGCCACCGGCGGCGCGGTGACGGGGACCTGGCTCTCGGGTCGTCTGAACTAACCCGATCCCTGGTACGGGACGGCTCGGCGTTGTAACTTCTGCAACACCAACCACAGGAGTCACAGAGTCATGAGCGTCATCGAGCACGTCGTGGGCCGTGAGGTACTCGACTCCCGTGGCAACCCCACCGTGGAGGTCGAAGTCTTTCTGGCATCTGGGGCCAAGGGCCGGGCCATCGTCCCGTCGGGCGCGTCCACCGGCACCTTCGAGGCATCGGAGCTGCGCGACGGAGGGGACCGCTTCGGAGGCGCCGGCGTCCGGCGGGCCGTCGGGCACGTCAACGGCGAGATCCGCCAAGCCGTCGTCGGCATGGAGGCACTGGACCAGCGGGGCGTGGACCGGGCCCTCGTCGAGCTCGACGGCACGGACTACAAGTCCCGCCTTGGCGCCAACGCCGTCCTCGGCGTCTCCCTCGCCGTGGCCAAGGCCGCCGCCGACGACCTGGAGCTGCCCCTCTACCGCTACGTGGGCGGTGCCAACGCCCATGTGCTGCCGGTTCCCATGTTGAACGTGATCAACGGGGGTGTTCACGCCTACAACACCATCGACCTGCAGGAGTTCATGGTGGTGCCCGTCGGTGCGGCGTCGTTCTCCGAGGCCCTCCGGTGGGCCACCGAGACCTACCACGTGCTGAACCGCATCCTCCAGGAGCGAGGCCTGGCCACCGCGGTGGGCGACGAGGGCGGCTTCGCCCCCGATCTCGGGCGCAACGAGGACGCCGTCAAGCTGCTGGTCGAGGGCATCGAGCGGGCCGGGCGCGTGCTGGGCGAGGAGATGACCATCGCCATCGACGCCGCCGCCAGCGAGCTGTACGGCGACGGCACCTACCAGCTGGCCGGCGAGGGGCGCTCGATGTCCTCCGAGGACCTGGTGGGGTACTGGGTCGACCTTTGCGACCGCTATCCCATCGTGTCGTTGGAGGACGGCATGGCAGAGGACGACTGGGACGGGTGGGCCGCTCTGACCAAGGCACTGGCGGACAGAGTCCAGCTGGTGGGCGACGATCTCTTCGTCACCAACGTCGATCGGCTGTCGCGCGGCATCAGGTCCGGCGTGGCCAACTCCATCCTCATCAAGCTCAACCAGATCGGCACCCTGAGCGAGACCCTCGACACCGTGGGCCTGGCCACCCGCTTCGGCTACACGAGCGTCATCTCCCACCGCTCGGGGGAGACGGAGGACGTCACCATCGCCGACCTGGCCATCGCCACCAACTGCGGCCAGATCAAGACCGGCGCGCCGGCCCACAGCGACCGGGTGGCGAAGTACAACCAGCTCCTCCGCATCGAGGCCGACCTCGGCGAGGGAGCGGCCTACTGGGGGGCGGTGGCCCTGGCCGGCCCGAGGAC
>JADDQT010000301.1 GCA_016781225.1 Actinomycetota bacterium | reverse complement strand
CCCGGCGTGCCCAGCAGCAGGCCGAAGCCCGCCGCCAGGCGGCGGTGCAGGCCCAGGAACGAGAGGCACGCCTCCGGCAGCGCCAGTCGCCGGCAGTTACGGAGGACACGTCCCTGGGAGCCGCCACGGCTCAGCTTCCAGGTGCGGACGAGCCCGTGCCTCCCACGCAGACGAACCCCGAAGCGGTCGCCACGCCGGTCGCACAGGCCGAACAGGGCCCTGCGCCCGATCCGGCGCCCGCCCCCGATCCGACGCCTGCCGCCACACCCGGGGAGCAGTAGATGGCCACCATCTCGGCCCAGGACGTGAAGCGCCTGCGCGATGCCACGGGCGCCGGCTTCATGGACGCCAAGCGCGCTCTCACCGAGAACGAGGGCAACTTCGAGACGGCGTCGGACTGGCTGCGGCAGAAGGGCCTGGCATCGTCGGGGAAGAGGGCCGGTCGGCAGAACGCCGAAGGAGCGGTCGCCTTGGCCCGCTCGGGCGACGCCGCGGCGCTGGTCGAGCTCAAGTCGGAGACCGACTTCGTGGCCAAGTCGCCGGACTTCGTCGACATGGCCAACCGGCTGGCTCAGCTGGTGGCAGACGAGGGCGAGGGCGTCGTCGCCGACAAGGCCGGCGTCATCGACGACCTGAAGGTCACCCTCAAGGAGAACATCGAGATCGGGCGGGTGGTGCGCATCGAGCCCGCGGCCGGCAACGTGCTGGACGCCTACCTCCACATGCAGAACGAGCGGGGCAAGAACGGCGTGCTCGTGGAGCTGAGCGGCGGCAGCCAGGAGCTGGCCCACGACGTTGCCGTCCACATCGCCTTCGCCCGGCCGCAATACCTCTCTCGCCACGACGTCCCCGACGCCGAGGTCGAGCCCGAGCGCCGGCTCATCGAGGCCCAGGCCCGTGAGGAGGGCAAGCCGGAGAAGGCCATGACCAAGATCATCGAAGGCCGGCTCACCGGGTGGTTCAAGGAGCGGTGCCTCCTCGAGCAGTCGTTCGTCAAGGACGAGAAGCAAACCGTCCAGCAGGTGCTGGGAGACGCCACCGTCGTCCGCTTCGCGCAGGTGGAGATCGGTAGGTAGGAGCAGTGAGCGACGAGGCTCCCTGGCGTCGGGTCGTCCTGAAGCTCTCGGGCGAGGTGTTCGCCGGCGAGGCGGGCAGCGACTCGATCGACGGTGCCGTCGTCGAGCGACTGGCCGCAGAGATCACCAAGGCCACCGCCGAGGGCCGAGTGCAGGTCTCTGTGGTCGTCGGTGGGGGGAACATCTGGCGGGGGGCGATGGGCGCCGGGAGCGGCATGGACCGGCCCACTGCTGACTACATGGGCATGCTGGCCACCGTCATCAACTCCCTGGCCCTCCAGGACGCCCTCGAGCGCCACGGCCAGCCGACGCGGGTCCTCACCGCCGTGCAGATGGCCGAGATCGCCGAGCTGTACATCCGCCGGAGGGCCATCCGCCATCTGGAGAAGGGCAGGGTGGTCGTCTTCGCCGCCGGCATGGGCAGGCCCTTCTTCACCACTGACACGCCGGCCGCCCTGCGGGCCGCGGAGATCGAGGCGGACATCCTGCTGAAGGGGACCCACGGTGGCGTGGACGGCGTGTACTCCGCCGACCCCAACGTCGACCCGAACGCCACCCGCTTCGACGAGATCAGCTACAAGGAGGTGCTGGAGCGCGACCTGCGGGTCATGGACATGACGGCCATCACCTTCTGCATGGACAACGGCCTGCCCATCCAGGTGTTCGACGCGGTCAAACCGGGAAACGTGCATCGCTCCCTGTGCGGTGAGTCGATCGGTACGCTGGTCCGGTGACCGACGACGACTCTCTCATCGGTGCGGCCCTCGAGGTCAGCCGGGAGAGGATGGCGAAGGCCGTCGTCCACGCTCGATCGGAGTTCGCCACGGTGCGCACCGGCCGGGCGTCGCCCGCCCTGGTCGAGAAGCTGCGGGTGGACTACTACGGCACCGAGGTGCCCCTCCAGCAGCTGGCCGGCTTCAACGTCCCCGACGCGCGGATGCTGGTGATCACGCCGTACGACAAGGGATCGATCAAGAGCATCGAGAAGGCCATCCAGAACTCCGACCTGGGCATTAACCCCAGCAACGACGGCCAGGTGATACGGCTCGGCTTCCCCGCTCTCACCGAAGAGCGGCGCAAGGAGTTGGTGAAGGTGGTGAAGCACAAGGCGGAGGAGGCGCGCGTCGCCGTACGCAACCTGCGGCGGGCGGCACGCCACGAGCTGGAGGCCATGGAGAAGGACGGGGACATCTCCATGGACGACCTCGAGCGTGCGGAGAAGGAGCTCGACAAAGTCGTCCACGATCACGTGGCCGACATCGACCGTCTCGTGCTCCAGAAGGAGCAGGAGCTGCTGGAGGTGTGAGGGGAGGCTTTCCGTGGACGAGTACGACGACGAGCTGAGCGGCGGGGCCGAGGGTCCCGCGGGAGAGCGCTCGCCGGCCGAGGGAGTTCGGATCATCGGAGCCGACGAGGCGGCCCGGGCCCTGGAGCAGGGTCAGGCCGCCGGCAGGCGCCCCAGCGACGCCCCCCGGTTCGGAGACGTGCCCAGCCGGCCCGAGGGACCACGCCCGGCCCAACGCTTTCCCCTTCCCGAGTCGGTCGACCCCGCGGAGATGCGCCGGCCGCCGCTGGCCGGCTGGC
>JADDQT010000072.1 GCA_016781225.1 Actinomycetota bacterium | reverse complement strand
CCCGGCGAAAACGGCAGCGTCGGCGGCGCGTCCCCGCACGACCTCCGCCAAGACAGCCGCCACCGTGGCCACGGGCAACTCGCGCCGCCGCATCTCGGTCACGAGCGCACGCACGCGGTCCCGTCGTGCTGTCGGGCCGTGGGCAATTGCAGACAGCGCCTCGCTGTCCAATAGCAGCATCAGCCCGCTCGACGTTGCGGCCGCTTGGCCTCCCAGTCGTCTACAAGGTGGGCGGCCCACTCGAGCGTCTCTTGGGGAACCGGCCCATGAGCCCGGTCGAGCTCGGCAAGCCATTCGTCAACGGCGGCGAGATGGCGCAGGCGGGCGAGCCGCTCTGCGACTGCCGCATCGATCGCCGCCGAAAGGCTGCGGCCACCCACCAGAGAGCGCAAGACCGCTAGGTTCCCCGCGTCCAGGGTGAGGGTCACCTTCTCCTTTGCCACCGACAGATGGTAGTACCTTCATACCATCCCCTCGGACAACTGGCGTCCCGAGCGCGCGCCGTTCCGGTGAGATGATCCGATCGAGAAACGAGATGAGGCGGGAGGACCGGGCAATGGAGAGGGAGCAACCCAGCGAGGAGGATGCTCAACGGCAGACTCCCAAGGTCGAGCCGGAGGCTGACGACATGCCGAAGCAAGAGCCGGACGCCGGTCCCTCGCCTGAGAGAGAGGACGGATGAGGGTCAGGGCGCGCCGGCACCACTGATGGACCGGTCGACCAGCTCTATGGGGTGATGGATGGGCAGGGGCCTACCCTCCTCGCGCAGATAGGCGGCTATCTGCAGCGTGCAGCCGGGGTTCCCCGAGGCGATGGCCTCAGCGTCCGTCTTCAGCAGGTTCTGGGCCTTCCGCCGGCCCAGCTCCCTTCCCGCCTCCGGTTGCATGAGGTTGTAGATGCCCGCCGAGCCGCAGCAGATCTCCCACTCGGCGGGCTCGATCAGCTCCAGCTCGGGGATGTCGGCCAGCACCTTGCGCGGCTCTGACCTCACGCTCTGGGCGTGGGCCAGATGGCAGGCGTCGTGGTAGGCCACCTTGAGCGCGACGGGATGGCGGGGGGCGATCGGGTCCGACTCGGCCAGCAGCTGGGTCACGTCTCGCACCTTCTCCGAGAACCGCTCGGCCCGTTCCGCCCAATCGTCGTCGTCGGCCAGCAGGTGCCCGTAGTCCTTCATCGACGAGCCGCACCCGGCGGCGTTGACCACCACGTGGTCACAGTCCTCGAAGGCCTCGATCATCTTCTTGGCCAGCTCGAGGGCCTCTCCCTCGTACCCCGAGTGCAGCATCAGCGCCCCGCAGCAGCGCACGCTCCTCGGGGCGAAGACCTCGTAGCCCTCGGCGGCGAGGACGCGCGCCGTCGCCGCGTTCACGTCGTGGAAGAACACACGCTGCACGCATCCGAGGAGCATCCCCACCCGGCCCCGGTGCTGGCCTCGAGCGCGCGTGACCTCGGGCATGCGAGCCACCGCGGCGTTGACGCCGACAGCGGGTAGGAGCTTGTGGAGCGCCTGCAGCTTCGGGAAGCGCTCCAGGCGCCCCTCGGCGAACCGGTTCAAGCCGAGCCGACGGGCCGCCGCCATGAGCGGCACCAGGGCCCGCAGGCGCCCGGGGTGGGTGAAGGCCTCGAAGGCGAAGCGCTTGAAGGACCGTTCACCAAGGGGGCGTTCGTAGTTGCGCTCGACCTGAGGCCTGGTGGCCTCGATCAGCTTGTCGTACTTGACCCCGGACGGGCAGGCGGTGACGCAGGCCATGCACCCGAGGCAGCGGTCCCAGTGCGTGACCATGGAGTCGGACAGCTCGTCGGCCTCCTCCAGGGCCACGTTCATCAACACGATGCGCCCGCGGGGCGAGTCCATCTCCTCGCTCCCGAGCAGGTAGGTGGGGCAGGTGGGCAGGCAGAACCCGCAGTGCACGCAGACGTCGACCAGGTCCTTGTCGGGCGGCCGGGTGATGTCGAAAGCGCCGGTCTGCTCGGTGGTCATCAGATCCCTCCGGCCCGACTCAGACGTTCGAAGGCCGGGGCAGGGGTAGCACGTCGCCATCTGGCACAGGAGGGCACGAACCAAGGTCCTCGAGACGGGCCAGTACAGCCTCCTCGTGACCGGGGAAAAGGTGACCGTAGCGGTCGAGGACAACCGAGACGGAGGTGTGCCCGGCCCCGGTTGCGATCTGGTTGGGGCTGGCGCCCGCGGCGATCCAGAGCGAGACCGCTGTATGCCGGAGGTCATGTGGGCGCAGCGGCTCCAGTCCGGCGGCTCGAACGGCTGTGCGCCAATGACGCGACCGCCATGCGTTCGAGCGCAGGGCACCGCCGTCGGCGCCCGGGAATACGAGCGCCTCAGGGGCAGCGCCAACGAACTCTGCCAGATGGGTGGTCAACTCCTCCGCCACGAACCGGGGAATGGGCACCGTCCGCCGTCCAGCCTTCGTCTTTGGCGCGCCGAAGCTGAGCTCACCCCGCACTTCGACGGCGATCTCGATGACCCGTGCCTGGCTGCGAAGAAGATCGAGTCGGCCACGCCGGAGCCCTGTCAGCTCGCCGAGGCGCAGTCCGCAATAGGCGTCGAAGAGCACGAGGGCCCGGTAGCGAGGAGTGATCGTCTCGGAGAGGGTGGCCACCTCAGGAGGCCTGAGGAACCGCATCTCCTGACGCTCGACCTTGGGCAGGGGGACGTTCCGGCAAGGGTGAATGGCTGATGAGGTTGGCGTCCACCGCGGCCCGCAACACCTTGGAGAGCGTCTGGTAGGCCTTCTGCACGGTCGCCGGCGCGAGCTCACGAGCAGTCAGTTCAGCCACCCAGGTCCGAACGTCAAGGTAAGTGATGCGCCCGATGGGGACCGGACCGACCTGGGTGACCGCCGCCATGTGCAAGGCGTGGTTCAGCTGGCGGTTGCCTCGAGGGTTGAGTCGATGGCGGGCCTTGGGTCCAGAGGACGCCTCGATGGGAGCGGTGCCGTTGTGACGAGCGAAGTGCCCAGAGCTCGAGAACCGGCGCACGTCGCCGGTGTGGCCGAGGATGATGGCGGCGATTACGGGACCGATGCCGTGGATGTCGGTGAGCGTCGTGGCTGAGGACTCGATCACCTCCGCGCTGCGCTTGCGGGTCTCGGCCCGGGCGGTGTCGTGGGTTCGGATCTCGGTGAGGAACTGGCGGGCGGTAGCCACACGCTCACGGGTGATGGGGTCGCTTGCAGCCACGCTGGCCAGGAGTTTCTCCGCCCGTTCGGCGCTGAGTGCCCGGCTGGTGCCGCCCTCGATGAGCAGACACAACACGGCGTGGAGCCGACAGATGCTGCGAGTGCGCTGGGCGGTCAGCTGGTGGTAGCGATCGGCCAGCAGTCGGGCCGCGACTCGTTGTTCGTCCTCGCCGTTGACCACATTGAGACCTGGAGTGCGCCAGGCCACGATGGCCGCCGAGCGGGCGTCGTTGGGATCGGTCTTGTCAATCCGGCCCCGATCCAACAGCCGGATTCGTGACGACAGCTTGGGAGGAACGTCGACGACGCGTTCGCCCGCAGCCACCAGCTGCTGAGCCAGCATGGCCCCCATCCCCGGTCGCTCCCTCGACTGCCCATGTGCGCGGCTCGAACCCCGCTGCCCACTCGAGCAGGCGGCTCCGCTGGTGGCGGTTGGCGTCAACGCGAACGCAAGCCACCACCGCTTCGTGGTGGTCGACCGCGGCGGCGGTGTGGGACCCCTTGTGGGGGTCGATGCCGATGATGAACATGGTGTCTCCTCGCTTGGGTTGGATGGGATCGCCCCGGCGGGCACACCTGATGTGGGGATCGTTGCCGTTCCTCTTACGAGCCACGCCGTGGCAGGACCCGACGAGGTGGTCGCTTCGTTCGGAAGCCAACCTATCGGTGGCAGGGCATTCGTGAGACACACCCCGTCAGGCCCTCCGACGCTACGAATGACTCGCAACGCCATGCACGAGATCCTCCATCAGGGCACTCTGAGCGGGTGACGGCTGCAGACGAACCATGTGTCGTTATCCGGCGTCGGTGGCCAGGTCAGGTCGTCGCGGGGCTGTTCGTGATCCTCGGCGTAGTCATGCCCATCGTCGGGCTAGTTGAGGGCGGGGACGGGTCCAGCTTCATGGTTGGCTTGGTTCTTGGCGGTGTAATGGTGGCGTTTGGCCTTCGGCAATCCATGGTCTCCGTGCGTGCAGTCGAACAGGGCCTGATCGTCCGAAACCCACTGCGCACCTATCGGATTCCTTGGCAGGACGTCGAAGGTTTCCGGAGCGGTCCCCTGAGGCCGGGCACCCAAGGCCTGATCGCTCTCTTGAGGGAGGCGGGGACCTCCCCCTGTATGCCACGGAAGACGGCTTGCCGCGGCGGGTGTCGGGGGCGTGGCTCCGTCAACAACGGGAACTCCTTGACGAACAGCTCCGACGCCACGAGCACCGAGACGTCGGCTGATGCGTCCATCGCTCACTCCAGCTTCCACCGAAGTCACGCAGGTAGGAGTTGGCTCCCGTGCGGACGGCACCGCGAACCGGGTCCCCTAGCGAGAGCGGGTGTGCACGGAACTCCTCAGCGTGTCGATCACGAGCTTCGACGTGGGTGAGCAGGCCTTTACGACGCCCAGAAGGCGGTTCTATGAGTGCAAGGCGTCACCAGGCATTGTTCTGCTGGACGGTCCTTGCACGCCGCTGGTCAGTGATTTGTGTGTAGACCGTGGTAGGACGTCTCCGCCGCGTTGGCCGTGCGATCCGAGTCGCCCTGGACATCGATGTCATCCTCCTTGCTCTCCTGACGCTGGGCTTGTTCCCCTTGTGGCGGAGCGGAACTCCGAAGGTCGTAAAGATTATGGCCACCGGCGTCGTAGTCGGGGTCGTGGTCGGGTATCTCATTCTCAACCTCGTCTACTCGTTTGCCTACCCCTAGACGCCGGCGCTCCCGTCCTTCATCGTGTCAGGGGCCCAGCCGCCCAAAGCCCCTCCGCGGTGCGCCTCGTGCTTGCGGCGGGAAGGCGGCCAGTCGCCTTCAACCAGTCACTGGGACCGGCGTAGATCCGCCGATCCGGCCTCTAGAAATCATCATCCGAAGCGTCCCCCACGCGGCGGAGTTCTGCCTGCCACCACTCCTCCGGGAAAGGCCTTCGTCCCCTTGCGAGGATCCTTCCATCCCACTCGACCGTCCTGACGCTTACACCAGCGACTCTTCCCGACCCCATGCAGAAATGAAGGTGACCGCGGAAGTACATGTTGAGCGGATGCCAAAGCCGGAGAGAAAGGGCGTCTACCAGGCGTTCAAGGAAACGGCCCACGAGAACGCGAAGCTAATGAACGGCGGTCAATCCCCGCGCGTCCGAACTGCCGCGCCAGATCTGCCTGATTGAGTGTCCACCAGGGAGGTTGCGGGTGATCCGTAGCGTCTGAGGTCCCGGGTGGGTCGGCTCTCGAACTGCCTGCCGTCGGCTTCGCCGACTGGCTTTCGAACGAGTCGCTGGCCCACCGGGATCTCGCCGAGGTGTGGCTCAAAAGAGGTCCGAGCAGACCATCCCCGAAATCAGGAGTGCCCACCACGGTCCCAACCAACGCGATCAAGGAGGACACGATGAAGGTGATGATCAGCGTCGATGCCCACAAGGGTTCGCATACCGCGGTGGCCATCGACGAGGCCGAGTCCGAGCTCGCCAACCTGAAGGTGCGAGCCACGCGCCACCAGCTCGAGCAGCTCTTGGAGTGGGCCGCTCCATCCGACAACCGCATCTGGGCGGTGGAGTCGGCGTGGGCACTGGGCTACCTGTTGTCCCAACAGCTTCTCGACGCCGGAGAGGAGGTCCTCGACGTCCCTGCCACCCTGGCTGCCCGAGTCCGGGTGCTGGGCAGCGGGCGGTCCAACAAGAACGATCCCAACGACGCCCGATCGGTGCGGTGGCCGCCCTGCGTGCTTCCTCGCTGGCTTCAGTGCGACGAAGCGACGACGTCGGCGTGCTGCGCCTCCTGGCCAAGCGCAACAGCGACCTGGGCCGAGCCCGCAACCGTATCGCCTGTCGCCTGCACGCCCTGCTGAGTGAATTCGTAGCTGGCGGTATCCCCAATGAAATCAACGCCTCTAGCGCCGAGCGCCTGCTCGACGGCGTCCGGCCCACCTCGCCCATCGAGGCCGCCCACCACACCCTGGCCCTCGAGCACCTCGACGACCTGCGTCGCCTCGACGCCCAGATGAGGGAATCGAAGCGTCGCATCGCCGACGCGGTGGCCGCGGCCAAGACCTCCCTCACTGAGCTCTTCGGGGTGGGCCCCGTCGTGGCCGCCATCCTCATCGGCTACACGGGCGACATACGCCGATTCCCCACCCGCCACCACTATGCGGCCTACAACGGCACGGCCCCCATCGAGGTGTCCTCCTGGTGGACGGGTGGTTCACCGCCTCTCGAGGCGGGGCAACCGCCAGCTCAACCATGCCATCCACATCGCCGCGGTCACCCAGATCCGCTTCTCGCACTCCGAGGGGCGGGCCTTCTTCGAGCGCAAGGTGGCCGAGGGAAAGACCAAGAAAGAAGCACTTCGGGCCCTCAAGCGCCGCATCAGCGACGCCGTGTATCACCAGCTCCTGCTCGACGCCGACCGAGGGAGGTAGCGGGCCCGGGAGGGCAAGCAGGGACGGCTGTTCAATCCAGCGTGGCCGGCTCGACACCCTGATGGCCGGCTCTTCGGATCAGCCACTCCCGAACCCAACCTGGACGTGACGACAGCCGCGGCCCTCAGCGCGACGGCTGAACCGCGCGCGCCTGGACGGCTGCTCAAGAAGGGGTTGACAGCAAAGAGGATTTCGATCCGCGCCTGTGCCGCTTCGAGCGGATTAGCACAGAACCGCCGCACCGAACGACACGACAAGGCGGTCATCGTCGCAGTGGGCGTTAGTGCGACGACCTCACTCGACTGGGAAGCCGGATTGGCTGGCCGTAGGGTTGCACGACATGCCCAAGCAGAAGCGGCCCTTCGAGGTCGAGGTCCAAGCAAAGCTGAGGGTTCTCGCCTTCGACGAGAGCTCGGCGCGCAAGAAGGCCGAGCGTGCCCTCGCGGCGGGGCGCAGCCTCAGCAACGACGTGGAAGCCACGGGCGCCGTGTGGACGTATGCCACCACGGTTCCCTTGGACGCCCAGCCGACTCCCTTGGACGCCCAGCCGACGTAGCGGAAGCAGCGGACTCACTGGGACGCGAGCGATGATGCGCGAGTCCTCGTCTAACGGTGGCGTCGTCTACCCGGCGGTCTGGGGGAGCCGAGCGGCGACGTTCTGGGACGTTCTTCTGGCGCATGCCCCAGTCCGGGACTCAGCACTAGACGTCCGCGGAGTGAGATCAGCTGGTGGGCTCGAGTATGACCAGGGGTATGTTGCGAACGCTTCTCTGCTGATACGCCGCGTAGCCTCCGTACGCCTCGACGACCTGAGGCCACAACTCGGCCCGTTCTGCCTCACTCCCGACACGAGCGCGCATTGGGCGCGGGTGGCCGGCAATCGTGACCCTGACATCAGGATCGTCCCGCAGGTTGAGGAACCACTTTGGGTGCCGGTCATCGCCACCGTAGGAGGCGACAAGAACGATCCTGCCTTCGTCGACGACGGGCGACGTCAGGACCGCCGAGCGCTTCTTTCCGGTCCTGCGCCCAGTAGTCTCGAGGATGACTACGGGCATGCCCCCCAGTTGGCCGAGCAGCCGGCCCTTCGTCACCCGAAGGATCGCCCGGTGGATGCCTGTCCCGCGTTTGAAGAGCTGGTCCTTTAGCCTCACACGAGGGAGCGTAACGACGACCTGTTGAGCCCTCCCGGCGTTCCGGGGTACCCCGTCTCCCTGTCGGTCAGTGCAGGGCGAACGGAGCCATCGCCCTCGAGCATCCAACCCGGTTGTGAGCGACTTGGAAGAACACGACGTCGCCATCGGGTGACTCCCTCGACCAGCCCAGGCCCTCGTACAAGGCACTGCTCCATGTCGCCTGCATCGCCCGCGGATCAACTTCGGTCCCACCACCCCAGGATGTAGCCGACGTCATTGAAGCCGAGGTGCAGCATTGCCGGTGCGAGCACGTGGCGACCTCGCACGCGCAGCGCGCAGAACACGACGCCCCCGGCGGTCATGACCAGCACCGAGCCGAGCACAAGTCCCACTCGGCCTAGCCCGACGATCCCATTGGCGCTGGCCGTGGCGAGCGTGGGCACGATGTGCCAGAGGCCGAACAGGGCGCTGTCGACGACCACGGCGGCTGTCAGCGAGAGCCGCCGGCACAAGAGGGCGAGCAGCACGCCCCGAAAGGCGAGCTCCTCGAAGGCGACGGTGCCGAACGGAATGCGGATGGCGGTCTGGTAGAGCCGCTCCCAGCCACCGGCGTCTACTGGGACTCGTTCGTCGTCAAAGAACCTCGCGTCGTCGCCAAGGCGGCGCCGACCAGCATGCCGGTGATCGCCACCGAGGCAACCGCGCTGCCGACGCTGAGGCCCCGACGGACATGGCGCCGGTCGAGCCCCAGGTCGTCCCAGGAACATCCGCTTCGTTGAGCGAGTGCCAGCAGCATGGTTGCGACGGCCACGTTCGTCGGGACATAGGCAGCGTCTGGCAGCACGACTTCGGCCAGGTTGCGTGCGGCCAAGAGGGCTACGACGCAGCCGACTGTGCCGGCGGCACGGGAACGGAGCCCTGATCGGACGAACCATCCCATGGCCGCCATGATGTCTAGACAGACGAGACATCGTCATCCGATGGACCTTTCGCCACGCCACCCACGATCGAAGCGACATCGGCGTGTTGGTCTGGCGGCGATAGGCGGAGGCCGCCCTGCGTACCAGCCGGGAGCGCTTCGCAAGCCCGGACGCTGCAGCGGAAGCTCGCCGTCGGTTGCCTCGGTTCCGCCCGAACCCCCCTGTCACACCTGCTATGGGACAGTGGGTCATGAGGCGAAGGCTGGTGGGGGCACTCCTCCTCACG
>JADDQT010000300.1 GCA_016781225.1 Actinomycetota bacterium | reverse complement strand
CGTCGTTCCCCCAGAGTGACGTCCTCGGTGTCGGGCTGAGGCGTCTGTCGGACCCCGCAGCCAGCCTGTCGGATCTGATCACCCTGGCCGACGATAGCGGGCAGTCCCGACCCTCGGGGTCGCTGCCCCGCACCGGCTCGGGCGCCTCGGACCTGGCACAGCTGGCACTCATCCTGCTGGGAGCCGGCGGGACGCTGATGGTCACGAGCCGGCGCCGGCCGACGGCCGCTACGAGGGTCTGAGACCGCCACCACCAGGAGGAGCGGGGGCTTCGGCCCCCGCTTCTTCGCGCCCGGGCGAAGAGATCCTCAGCCGGTGTGAACGGCTGGTGCTCCTCCTCGTCGGCGAAGGTGTTGCCCTCGGCCGAAGGGGGTTGGCTTTCAGGATGCGGCCATGTGCACCAGGTTGTGGGCCATCCACCGCGTGGTCCGCCGGGTGTAGGGGTGGTCCTGGCCGCCGGCCTCGATGTAGGACGGACACGGCGCCGCGTCGCCGACCCAGTAGGTCGTGCAGTTCAGGAGGACGGCACGAAGGTGCTGCGGTTCGGCCATGAGCCGAGACGGTAGCGCCAGAGGGTCGTGCCCGAGGTGGGACTCGAACCCACACGCCCTTTCGGGCAGAGGATTTTGAGTCCTCCGCGTCAGCCAATTGCGCCACTCGGGCCGGGCCCCCAAGCGTAGGTGAAAAACTCGGCAGCGCCGATGAAGCAAGCCAAGACCCGCCGGGGTATCGAGACGAGGGACCGCATCCTCACTGCCGCCGCCGAGCTCATCCACGAGCGCGGCGTGACGGGCATCAGCGTCGACGACATCCTTGCCGCCAGCGGGACCGGGAAGAGCAGTTCTACCTCTACTTCGAGAGCAAGGACGGCCTCGTTCGCGAGGTCCTGGGCCACAACCTCGAAGTGACCTTGAGCGCCCAGGAGGCGCTGCTGGAGAGGCTGTCGACATGGAAGGGCATAGAGACCTGGCTCGACGCGCTGGCGGACATGCACGAGAGCCGGGGGCTGTTCGGTGGTTGCCGCATCGACTCACTGGCAGCGGAGATGACCGAGCGGGACGAGGAACTTCGCCTCGCCATCGCCGAGGCCTTCTCCCGGTGGGAGTCGTTTCTCGTGGCCGGTCTGGGGCCGGCACCGATGACAAGCAGGTTCAGAAGTACAACTACGAGCACTTCTGGCTCAAGCACTTCCTCGCCGACATCGGACGCACCATCAAGGGTGCCGGCGTGCGCCCCGGGTCGAAGGCGCCGGAGTTCGAGATGCCCACGACCAAGGGGGGTGACCGGGTAAGGCTGAGCGCCCTGCACGGGGAGCCCCGTCCTACTCCACTTCGGCAGCGGAACCTGACCGATCACCACCGGCGCAGTTGCGCCCCTGAAGGAGCTACATCAGTGGTACGGCGACCGGTTGGGTTCCTGGACGTGTTCATCCATCAGGCCATCCGGGTGAGGATCGTCACCGCTACACCCCATTCGAGCAGAAGCTGGCGGACGCCCGGAGTACAAGGAGCAGGAGGCGCTCCCTGGCCCGTCCTGGTGGACGACCTGGCCGGCACCATGCACGAGGCGTACAGCCAGCGGATGGCCGATCCCACCTTCCTGATCGACGCCGTCTTCGGCTGACGGGCCGGGGGACCCTCATCCCGTGGTACGTGCCTCGTCGAGGATGCGATCGACCGCCTGACGATCGGCCTCGCTCGCCGGTGCCCCGGAGAAGGCGTCCCGGGTGACCACGGCGGCAACCTGGTCGAGCCGCTCGTCGCCGCCGGCGCGACGAAGGGCGCCGGCGTACTCGCTGGCGGTCTCGCCCTGCCGCCGGGGCCGGCCCCGTGCCACCCCGAGGTCCTCGAGACGGCCCAGCGACATGTCGGCCCAGGAGCGACGAGTGCCCCGCCGGCGCCGGCGCGCTCGCCACCACCTCCCCAGCGTGGCCACCACCATGACCGCCACGCCCATGGGGACTAGAGCCCACACGACCCGGGCGGGAATGTGGGGCAGGCGCTCGGCCAGGTAGGACGGCAGGCCGGCGCTGGCCCGTGAGAGGCCACCGTCCCCGGACAGGGGCACGGAGGCGGTGGGGTCGAAGGCCTGCCATCCCACGCCGGGGAACCACACCTCGGCCCAGGAATGGGCGTCGCTGGCCCGCACCTCGTACAGCCCGGTGAACGGGTTGCGCTCCCCCGGCGTGTAGCCCACGGCAAGGCGGGCGGGCACCCCCAGCGAACGCAGCATGACCACCAGGCTCGACGCGATCTGCTCGCAGAAGCCGATGCGGTCCTCGAAGAGGTACTGCTCCACGGCGTCGGCGCCGTCGGGCAGCGGGGGGACGTCGAGGGTGTAGCGGGTATTGGCCCCCAACCACGCCTCGAGGGCGCGCACCTTGTCCAGCCTGGTGGGGGCGGAGTCGGCCACCTCCCGGGCCAGGTCGCGAACCCGGGGCGGGATGCCCCGTGCCTCGGTGTAGCGGGCCGTGACCCGTTCGGGGTCGGGCGTACCGCTCTCCTCGCTGCTCCGCAGAATTCTCTCGGTCACTACGGGCCTGCGGCTCACCACCGTGTAGACGGAGTCCTCCTCCAACGACACACCGGCTCGCAGGGTGCCGTCGGCCAGCTGGAAGAGTCGGCGGTCAGGGAAGTACAGAGTCGAGATCGGTCGGGCTCCGAAGACCAGGTTCGGCCCGGGTCGCTCGAGGTAGAAGGTCTGCACCAGCTCCGGCCCCGTCGCCGTTCCCTCTTCGTCGGCGGCCACGGGGACCTCCACCGGCGCGTCACCCACCACCGAGGCGGGCTTGGGGTCCGAGATCGACCACCGCCGGCCG
>JADDQT010000071.1 GCA_016781225.1 Actinomycetota bacterium | reverse complement strand
CTCGTGCGGCTCAGCGAGGGCCGCCGCCAAGCGGTCCCGGGCCTGTGGAGACGGCGGAGGCAGGATCGTCTCCGGGAGGCCGGTGGTGAGGTGAACGGGCGACTGGCTCATGGCCCCGATCGTAGGCTCGCCCTCCCATGGTCGTTGACAACACGGTCACGGAGTGCCGCTTCTGTCACATCGCCGGGGGGACCGTGGCTGCAAACATGGTGCTGGACGAGGACGAGGTCCTCGCCTTCCTCGACCACCGGCCGCTCTTCCCTGGCCATGTACTCGTCGTCCCGCGCCACCATCACCGCACCCTGATCGATCTGCCCCCGGCCTGCCTGCATCCCTTCTTCGAAGCGGTGCAGCGAGTCGCCGCCGCGGTGACCGAGGCCATGGGCGCCGACGGAACCTTCGTGGCCATGAACAACGAGGTGAGCCAGAGCGTGCCCCACCTCCACGTGCACGTGGTGCCCCGCCGCCGCAAGGATGTCCTACGCGGGTTCTTCTGGCCGAGGTCGCGGTACGGCAGCGAAGGGGAGGCGATCGACATCGCGCAGCGCATCCGCGGTTCGCTGCTCCGGCCGCCGCACGTCTGACTATTGCCAATGCGCACGGGGAATAGTCCGCGGTGTGTCCGGGTAGGAAGACCCTGTGCGAACCTCCCACAGAGTGATCGTCTCCGCAGCCGGTGGCCTGCTCCTCACCGCCGGCACGGTGGGAATGGCCAACGCCAACATCGTGACCGGGCTCCTCGGAGGGCCGCGACCGCCGTCCTCGTCGTCGGAGCGACGTCCTTCCACTCCACCGCCGCCCGACGGAGGCAGCGGTCGGCGCGTCGTCTATTCCAACTCGGCGCAACGGGTGTGGCTGGTCGAGGACAACGGCACGGTCAGCCGCTCGTACGCCGTGTCGGGCAAGGAGGGCGTTCCAGCGCCCGGCAACTACAGCGTGTTCTCCAAGTCACGGGTTAGCCGGTCCGCCTCGGGCAACTTGAAGCTCGAGTACATGGTCCGCTTCGCACAAGGCGAATCCCTGGCCATCGGCTTCCACGCCATCCCCACCAAGCCCAACGGCAGCACGGTCCAATCCGAAGAGGAGCTCGGGCAGTATCGCAGCGCCGGCTGCGTCCGCCAGCGCCGCTCGGACGCCGCCGCCATGTGGGATTTCGCCGACGTTGGCGTCAAGGTCGTCGTGATGTGACCGCCGCAGCGGCAGCGACGTCTACTGGACGCGAACCATGTGGTGGTGACGTTTTCCCTTGCGGAGCAGGAGGTACCTACCCATGAGGAGATCCTGGACGCGTAGTCGGCGGCCTGGATCCGTCACTCGTACGTTGTTCACGTAGGCACCGCCCTGCTGGATGGTCGTCCTTGCCATTGACCGTGACGACGCCAGGCCCATACGCAGCAGTGCCTCGGTCAGCTCCATCCCCGAGTCTTCGAAGTAGCTCCGGGCCAGGTCGGTCGAAGGCGTCTCGGCGAAGAGCTCCAGTAGCGTCCTCTCGTCGAGAGAGGTGATCTCCTCGCTGAACAGCACGCTCGCGGCGTGCTCGGCGCGCGCCGCCTCCGAGTCGCCGTGCACCAGGGCAGTCACCTCCCGGGCCAGAACACGCTGTGCCTCGCGCCGCTCCGGATGGTCGGCGGTGAGCGCCTCCAGCTCCTCGATGCGAGGCCGGTCGAGCCACGTGAAGAAGCGCAGGTACCGGCCGACCACGGTGTCCTCCGTTCGCACGAACGCCTGAAAGAACTGATAGGGGCTGGTCCGGCTGGGGTCGAGCCACACGTTGCCGGCCTCGGTCTTGCCGAACTTGGTGCCGTCGGCCTTCAACACCAAGGGTGTGGTGAGCCCGAAGCACTGCGTCCCCCGTACACGGCGGATCAGGTCGACGCCCATGACGATGTTGCCCCACTGGTCGCTGCCACCGACCTGGAGCCGGCAGCCGTGGGTGTCGAACAGGTGGAGGAAGTCGTAGGCCTGCAGGAGCATGTAGCTGAACTCGGTGTAGGAGATGCTCCGCTCGTCTGCGTCCAGGCGAGCGCGCACCGTCTCCTTGGCCACCATGGTGTTCACCGTGAAGTGCTTGCCCACGTCCCGGAGGAACTCGAGCAGTCCCAGCTTCCACAACCACTCGCCGTTGTCGAGGAGAAGAGCTCCGGCATCGAAGTCGAGGAAGCGCCCGAGCTGCGGGCGGATGCCCGACAGGTTGGCCTGTAGCTGCTCGGGGGTGAGGAGGGGTCGCTCCTCGGACCTGCCCCCGGGATCGCCGATGGAGCCGGTTCCTCCTCCGGCCAGGGCGATGGGCCGGTGCCCGCCCTCTTGGAGCCGGCGCAGGGTGCACAGCTGCAGGAGATTTCCTATCCCCAGGCTGGCCGCCGTGGGATCGAAGCCCGCGTACACCGTGAGCTGATCGTGGTCGAGGCTCCTGGCCAGCTCAGGATCGGTGAGCTGGTTGACCAAGCCACGCCAACTCAGCTCCTCCCACAGCGGATGCATCCCGCGACACTGCCACGGGCGGGCGACCGGCAGCCGGAATGCGGGGAACAAGGTGGTGTCACCTTCGAGTCGTAGCATCCCGGTGGTGCTCGAACGCACGATCCGGCCCCACCATCCCGTTGACTTGGCGCTCACCCTCGGCCCTCTGCGCAGGGGGCGGCGGGATCCGTCGATGCGGATCGACGCTTCGGGGACGTGGCGAGCCACACGCACCCCCGACGGGCCCGTTGCCACCCACCTGAGACGGGTAGGGGGCGACGTCGTCCTGCGGGCCTGGGGACCAGGCGCGGCTTGGGCTCTGGAGGCGGCTCCGGCCCTCGTGGGCGACACCGATGAGGACGAGAGCTTCCGGCCCGGGCACCCGACGGTCGCTGAGCTGCACCGCCGCCTGGCGGGCCTGCGCATCTCCCGCAGCAACGCGGTGGTGGAAGCCCTCGTGCCGACCATCCTCGAGCAGAAGGTCCAGGGGTTCTCAGCCAAGCGCTCTTACCAGGCGCTGGTCCGCGCCTGGGGAGAGCCCGCCCCCGGACCACCCGGCCGCGCCGGCTTGATGCTGCCGCCCCCTCCCCGGTTCCTGGCAGGAGCTCCGTCGTACGCCTTCCACCCCTTCGGAGTCGAGCGCAAGCGCGCCGATGCCATCCGACGGGCCTGCTGCTACGCGCACAGCTTGGAGGAGACCACCACCATGTCCCACGCCCCCGCCCGCCGGCGGCTCTGCGCCCTGCCCGGCGTCGGCCCGTGGTCCGCGGCCGAGGTGGCAATGGTTGCGCTGGGCGACGCCGACGCCGTGAGCGTCGGCGACTACCACCTCCCCCACGACGTGAGCTGGGCCCTGGCCGGCGAGGCCCGAGGGACGGACGAACGCATGCTAGAGCTGCTCGAGCCGTTCGCCGGTCACAGGGGAAGGGTGATCCGGCTCCTCGTCGCTGGTGGCCTCAGGGCGCCCCGTTACGGTCCCCGGCTCCCCCTGCAGCCCATCGCCCACATCTGACTCAGCTCAGAGCTCCCTCATGATCACGTGATGCGGGATGCCGTTGGCATTGCGGAACCCTGCTCCCATGACCCGCCAGCCCAGCCGGCGGTAGAACCCGAGCGCGGTATCTCGTCCGTTGGCCCAAAGGACCTCGAACCCCTCGACGCGCAGCCTCTGCACGCCGACATCCACGAGCCGACGGCCTACCCCGGCGCCTTGGGCCGTGGGCTCCACGGCCATACCCCGAAGCTTTGCCGCTCGTGCCGTCGGACGATAAGGGGTGGCCTCGGGCGAGAAGCTGGCCACGGCTACGAGGACATCGTCGTCGATCACGCCCAGATGCAAGGCGCCGGGTACGTCATCCTCGGGAAAGGCGACCTGGGCGCCCGCCCAACTTTCCCGCAGCAGCCGCCTCCGCAGGTCGTAGGTGGTGACTGCCTCGATCTCGATGACACGCACCAGCTCACCCAGCAGGCTCTCGTCCAACGGGCCGCCCGACCCGAGGACAGCCCTCCCGTGAGCTACGTTGCCGTTGATGGCCGCCGTCCTCGTCATCGGCGCCGGTGTCGCCGGTCTGGGATCGGCCCTGGCCCTCTCGCAGAGAGGCCACCAGGTGGTCGTCGTGGAACGGGACACGACCAGCGTTCCCGATTCTCCCGACGCCGCCTTCGAACAGTGGGAACGTAGGGGCGCCCCCCAGGTCCGCCACTCGCACGCCTTCCTCGCCCGCCTCCGGAACCTGCTTCGGGACCGGGCCCCCGACGTCCTGCAGCATCTCCTTGAAGCCGGCGCCAGCGAGGTGCGCTTCGTGGACCAGCCACCGGTCACGCTCGAGGATCGCCAGCCCCGCCCAGGCGACGAGGACCTGGTTGCGCTCGCATGTCGACGAACGACCTTCGAGTGGGTCCTTCGTCGGGACACCCTTGCGGCCGGGAACGTGCGTCTGGTGGAGGCGTCGGTCGACCGACTGCTGAGCGACGGGACCGGGCCTGGTGGAGTGCCCAACGTCGTCGGCGTCGGTTGGGCGGGGGGCGGGGAGCTGCGCGCCGACCTGGTGATCGACGCCTCCGGGGTGCGCTCGCCGCTGCCTCGGTGGCTGGCGGCGATAGACGCAGCACCGGTTGCGGAGAAGGAGAAGGACACCGGCATCGTCTATTCGAGCCGCTTCTACCGCCTCCTCGCCGGTCAGGAGTTGCCCGTCCAGGAAGGCCCCGTCCTCGGTGATCTCGACTACCTCAAGTACGCCGTGTTCGTGGGTGACAATCGCACCTTCTCCATCACCTTCGGACTCCATGCCGGAGACAGCGAGCTTCGCCAGCTGCTGCGCCCGGATCCGTTCACCGTGGCCGCCGAGTCGCTCCCGGGATTACGGCCGTGGATCCACCCTACGCGGTGCGAACCCATCACCGGTGTGGAGGTCATGGCCCGGCTGGTCAACCGCCGGCGGCGCTTCGTCAACGCCGGCCGGCCCGTCGCCACCGGCATCTTCGCCGTAGGCGACAGCGCCATTTGCACAAACCCCCTCTACGGTCGTGGGTGCTCTCTCGCCATGGTGCACGCCTATCTCCTGGCCGACGTCCTCGAAGAGCACCCTCGGGACCCCATGGAGGCGGCCCTGGCCTTTGCGGCCGTGACTCGCGACGAGATCGAGCCGTGGTACACGGCTGCGGTCGCCCAGGACCGGCAGAATCGCACCGGCCTCGACATTCCCCTCAGAGACGACCTCCCGAGCGACGCCCCTTCGAGCGACGACTCCCTCGGGGACGACGAGGAGCAGGACCAGCCCGTCGACGCGCAGACCATGCGCTCGATCATGCGCGACGGCCTCCTTCCCGCCGCCGGCACGGATCCAATCGTCTACCGTGCCTTCCTGCGCGCCTTCAACCTTCTCGACCAGCCCAATGCCATCATGGCCGACGCCGACGTCGTGGGCCGGGTTCTTGCCGCCTGGCAGATGCGGGACCAGCGCCCTCCGCCGCCACGCCTGGGCCCCGACCGCGAGGAGATGCTGCGCATCCTGCTCCGAGCGGCAGCGGCCTGAGCAGAGCGGGCGGTCGACCCTTTGCGGCGCTACCACGCACGCCGGCCGCAAAGGTTGCACGCAGCTGGCCCCCGGGGTTCGGGGGCGGCGGGAATCTGACCACTCTGCGTGCCAATAGCGGTAAGGTTGCGTCGGTCGGTGCTCCGTGGCTTGAGGCCCCTGAGTAGGAAGGATGGGTCCGGCCATGCCAGGAGGGTCATGGGACGAAAGCGCCGCCATGGCGATCCTCGACGCCCTGGCCGCCCATGCTGCCATCCTCGACTCGACCGGCCTGGTAGTGGCCACCAACGACGCCTGGTCGGCGTTCGCCAAGGAGCACCCTGCCGATCCCTGGCGCCCCGAGGTCGGCCGCAACTACCTCGAAGCCTGTGAGAAGGCGGCCAGGTCGGGGTCGGGAGAGGCGACGGCCGTAGCCGACGCCGTTCGTTCGGTGCTGGCGGGGACACAGGCCAGGTTCCACGTGGACTACCCCTCGTCCTCGGATGGCGACGAGCTGTGGTTCAGCCTTCGGGTCTCGGCCCTGGCCGTGGAAGGAGGCGGGGCGGTCGTCACTCACAACGACATCACGGGCCGCAAGCGAGCCGAGATGAAGCTGGCACACCAGGCCTTGCACGACCCCCTAACCGGTCTGCCCAACCGCAGGCTGTTCCTCGATCGGCTGAGCCTGGGCCTTGCTCGCATGGAGAGAAGTCAGACCGCGGTGGCCGTCCTGTTCGTGGACCTCGACAAGTTCAAGGTCGTCAACGACACCCTCGGCCATGACGTGGGGGACCAGCTACTGGTAGACGTGGCCAACCGCCTCCGTGCCGCCCTCCGGCCCGGGGACACCGCCGCTAGGTACGGCGGTGACGAGTTCACGGTGCTGTGCGAGGGCCTCACCTCGGAGAACGGTGCCGTGGTGATCGCCGAGCGGGTGAGCGCCGCCATCGGCCGGCCCTTCGCCCTCGACGACGCCGAGACCGTTCTCACCTCCAGCATCGGGATCGCCATCACCGACGGGGACGCCAGCCCCGAGAGGCTCATCCACGACGCCGACACCGCCATGTACCGCGCAAAGCAACGGGGCAGGGCCCGCTACGAGCTGTTCAGTGGGGCCATACGCCAGCGGGCCATAGAGCGCCTCGAGCTCGAGAACGCCCTGCACCGCGCCTTGGAGGGGGGAGAGTTCCGGCTCCGCTACCAGGCCGAGATCGATCTGGCCGATCACCGCATGACCAGCGTCGAGGCCCTCGTGCGCTGGGAGCATCCCAAGAACGGCCTGCTCTCTCCCGCCGACTGGCTGCCCTTGGCCGAGGAGCTGGGGCTGATCGTTCCCATCGGCGCCTGGGTCGTCGGCCAGGCCTGCCGGCAGGCCGCTGCGTGGCACGACGCCCTCGACCACCGTGACCTTCGGGTCACGGTGAACCTCTCCCAGCGGGAGCTGGTCCAGCCCGGAGTGGTGGACACCGTCCTCGAAGCGGCGAGCGCCAACGGTGTGCAACCAGCGTCCCTGGGCGTCGAGGTGCGCCAGACCGCCCTGTCCGAGGGCGGAGAAATCGTTGCAGCAACCCTGAGGCACTTCCGGGCTGCGGGCGTGAGCGTGGCCGTGGACGACTTCGGAACTGCTTCGGCCTGGCTCGCCGAAACCGTGGACACCGTGAAGCTCGACCTCTCCACCATCGACGACGACCCCGAGGGCCGGGTCGTGAGTGCCCTCATTGCGCTGGGACATGCGCTCGGGATGCGAGTCGTGGGGAAGAAGGTGGAGACGGCGGATCAGCTCGACCGGCTCCGCAGCGCCGGCTGCGAAGGGGCCCAGGGCTTCTATCTCGCCCAGCCGCAGGCAGCCCAGAACCTGCAGGCACCTCGACCCGGCTAGACCTCGAACCGGCTAGGGCAGCCCTCGCGTCACCCGTGAGCGGCCGCCCAGGCCACGAGCTCGTCGGCGCCTCGAGTGTTGACCACTCGGTCCGGCTCCACGCGGCACTCTGCGGCCCGATCGCACCCGAAGCTCAGCCACTCCAGCTGACCCGGCGCATGGGCATCGCTGTCGATGGTGATGGCGCAGCCCAGCTCGAGAGCCAGGCGCAACAGCCGCTTGGGCGGGTCGAGGCGCTCCGGCCGGGAGTTCACCTCCACGGCTTTGCCATGCTCCGCGGCGGCGGTGAAGACCCGCTCGGCGTCGAAGTTGGACTCGGGACGGCCCCGTCCCATCACCTTGCGGCCGGTGCAATGGCCGAGGATGTCGAGGTGCGGATTGCGAAGCGCCTTCACCATCCGGTCGGTCATCGCCGGCCCGTCCATCCGCAGCTTCGAGTGGACGCTGCCCACGACCACGTCGAGGCCCTCGAGCAGGTCATCGTCCTGGTCGAGCGAGCCGTCCACCAGGATGTCGACCTCGATGCCCGTGAGGACGCGGAAAGGGGCCATCTCGCGGTTCACCTCCCGAACCAGCTCCAGCTGGAGCCGCAGGCGTTCAGGAGACAGCCCGTTGGCCACCTTCAGGCTGGGCGAGTGGTCGGTGAGGACCATGTACTCGTGGCCCAGATCCCTGGCCGCTCGTGCCATCTCCTGCACCGGGCTGCCCCCGTCGGACCAGTCCGAGTGGGTGTGACAGTCCCCCTTCAGCATCCCTCGCAGCTCGATTCCCGGCCCGGGTGCCGTATGCCGAGCCTCCTCGCTCTCCAGGCGGGCCAGGTAGGAGGGTACGGACCCGGCCAAGGCTTCGACGACCACCCGCTCCGTCGTCTCACCTATGCCCGGCAGGGAACGCAGCCGTCCGGTGCCCGCCCGGGTGGCCAAGTCGTCGGGGTCCAGCTCCTGGACGGTGCGGGCCGCGCCACGGAAGGCGCGAACCCGGTACGTAGGTTGCCCGGAGCGCTCGAGCAGGTACGCGATTCGCTCCAGAGCGGCAACCGGATCCACGGGAGCGAAGTGAGGCCGTCAGGCCCCGTCCACCTCGGGGACGCGCAGTACGACGATGGCCAGGTCGTCGCTCGGCCCGTTCTCCTCCTGGAAGGCGAGGATGGCGTCCTCCAGACGATGGGCGATCTCGGCCGCTCGCAGGCCGGTGCAGGTGCTCACGATGGCGCGCAACCGGTCCTCCCCGAGGAGCACCCTCCTGCGCTTGGCCTCGGTGGCACCGTCGGTGAAGAAGACGGCTGCGTCTCCGGCAGCCAGCTCCACGTCGGTGTCGGCGAGGTCGGGCTCCTCGAACAGGCCCAAGAGCGTTCCCGGGCTGCCGACGGCCTCCACCGAGCCGTCCGCGCGGAGGACGAGTGGCAGCGGGTGGCCCCCGCAGGACAGGGACATGCTCACGCCGTCGGCCCCGGGTAGTACCCGGGCGTAGACGGCGGTGCAGAACCGCTCGCCGGCATCCTGGTTCAACACCGCGTCGTTCAGCTGGCTGAGCACCCCGCTCGCCCGCGGCTCCCGCATGGCGGCGGCCCGGACGGTGTGGCGGGCCACCGCGGTCAGGGCCGCCGCCTCCGGCCCCTTCCC
>JADDQT010000070.1 GCA_016781225.1 Actinomycetota bacterium | reverse complement strand
TGTTCGGACCGGAAGCCGGCCCCGAAGCGAGCGGCAGCGGATGCCACCACGTCGGCCTCCGACGCCGAGCCCGGGCGCAGCCCGTTGTCGACGTGCACGGCAGTGACTCGGCAGCCGGCTTTCACGGCCAGCACCAGCAGCGCCAGCGAGTCGGCCCCGCCGGAGACGGCGCAGGTGAGTGGCGCTCCCTCGACGGGGAAACGGCAGCGAGAGAGGAGGTCCGACAGCCGGGTACTCGACGCTTCGGGCCGAGGGTGTCCGGGCGGGGCCACGGCGTTATGCCCCTGCCGGTGACTCGGCGCGTGCCCGATCGATCCAGAGGCCGGGCTGGCGGATCTCGGTCAGGCTCGGGAGCCACTCTGGTCCCCGCCACACCTGCTCGAGGAGGCCAGCGCCACCTGCGAGCTCCACGGCTTCGACGAAGCGCTCGCCCTGCTCGTACTGCTTGAGCTTGGCCTCGAGGCCGATCGCCTGCTGGAACAGCTTGGCCGGCCCCTTGGCCTGCTGCCGGCGCTGCCGCAGCACCCTGCTGAAGCGCTCGGCGCTCGGGACCCGCTCGCCGCCCGCCCGGTTCATGGTGATGTCACCATGACCCTCCAGGAGGCTCATCAGGCCGAGCATCTGCTGGAGGACGACCTGCTGCTCCGGACCGGCGAGGAGCCCGACCAGGCCGCCGTCGGCAAGCGGGTTGCGGCCCGCTCGGAGCTCCTCCACCGTCCGGCGGAGGGCTTCGACGAACCGGCGAGGATCGGGCTCGATGGCGCCGAGGCTGCTCTCGACCAGGGACAGGAAGTACGGACGCAACCAGGGAACACCGGTGAACTGGGACCGGTGGGTGACCTCGTGGATGGCCAGCCAGAGGCGGAACTCCCGGGGTGGGAAGCCGAACCGTCTCTCCAGCGACAGGACATTGGGGCCCACGTAGTAGACGATGTCCTGATCCTCGGGCCTTTCCTCCTCGATCAGGAGAAGGTCGTACTGGCCGAGGACCCGGGTGGACATCCAACCGAGGATGGTGCCCAGCTGGGCCCCGGAGACGGCTCGGGTCACCGGGGCCACTGGGCTCTCGGCCAGCCGAGCCCCGAGCTTCTCGGTGACCGGCCGCAGCAGACGTTGGAACGACACGAGGTTGGCCCTCACCCAACCGGGACGGTCGGTGACCCTGGCCCGCGCCGGGCCTGCCTCCGAGCGCAGACCGGTGGCCGCCTCGACCAGCCCCTCGGCCAGGGCGGTCAGCTCCTGGAAGTCCTCCTTGAGGGAGGCCATCTCGTTGGCCGGAGTGGGGGGCTGACGACGGGCCAGACGGACCGCCACCTTCTCGGCCAGGTCCCAGGAGATCGGCTCGGTCACTGCTGCTGCTGCTTGGGGTACTTGTTGCTGGTGACCTTGGCCAGGTAGCCGACGATCGTGGCGATCACGGCCACCACCGCTGCGCCGAAGATGACGAACGAAAGCCAGTAATGCCAGACCTCGGCCGAGAGGAGCGGACTCATCGTCGAGATGGTAGGCGGCCCGGCCGTCAGCTGATCGTCGTAGGTCCGCGGCGGGGCAACGGGGCCGGCGCTACCAAGGGAGCTTGGGTCCGTCGAACGGGCCGGCCTCGCCCTGGATGGCGTGGAAGACCCGATGGCGGAGCGCCTCGGGAACCTGGTCCTGACACTTCCGGGCGATCACCACCCGGAGCTCGGCTTCGAAACCGAAGGCCTGGAAGCAGGGCTGGCACTCGTCGAGGTGGCGCCTGATGGCCGACCGGCGGTCGTCATCGAGCTCTCCGTCGAGGAAGTGGTACAGGCGATGCACTGCGTCGCCACAGCCACAGCCGGGACCGCCCGGCTCCGTCGAGCCCCAGCCCTCCGGCGACATCAGTCTCGTTGCTCCACGAGGCCTCGGTCCATACCGAAGTCGAACAACGCCTTTTGAAGCGCCCTTCTTCCCCGATGCAGCCGACTCATCACCGTTCCGATGGGAACGTCGAGGATGGCGGCGATCTCCTTGTAAGAAAAGCCCTCCACGTCGGCCAGCAGGACGACCATGCGGAACTGCTCGGGGAGCGACTCGACCGCCTTCTTCACGTCGGCGTCGGTGAAGTGGTCGAGCACCTCCTCCTCGGCGCTGCGGCCGGCCGCGGCCGCCTCCAGCCCTCCGAGGCGCCGGTAGAGGTAGAGGTCCTCCACGTCGTCCACGTCGGACTGCTCGGGCCGGCGCTTCTTGGCCCGGTAGGAGTTGATGTAGGTGTTCGTGAGGATCCGGTAGAGCCAAGCCTTGAGGTTGGTGCCCTCCTCGAAGGTGTGGAAGCCGCGGAAGGCCTTGAGGTACGTCTCCTGGACGAGGTCCTGGGCGTCGGTGGGGTTGTGGGTCATGCGCACGGCGGCCGAGTACAGCGAGCTCATGTGCTCCATGGCCAGCTCCACGAACCTCGCTTGATCGGCCATCACCCGACCATACCTGGCCTCGGGGCCGTCTCCCCCTTCAGGCTGGGACGGCCTCTCCCCCTGGTCCCCCGAAGGCGTGGCCGGGACGGCTGAGGACGGTGCTCTTCCGGGCATGAAGCGGAGCACCAGACCGGCTGACAGGAGCGCCACAGCGGCCGCGACCAGGAATACCGTCCCCATGGCATCGGTGAAAGAGTGCCTGGTCAGGGCCGCCAGAGCATCCCCGGCCGGTCCGCTCACCCGACCGGCGATCCCGAGGGCCGCTCCCGCCGACTCCCTGGCCGTCTCGGCAACAGCCGGCGGTAGCGCCGCCAGGTCGCCGGTGAACGAATCCTGCCCCAGGCCACCTCGGTAGCCAGAGGAGAGAAGGCTCCCCAGGACGGCAACGCCCAGGCTGCCGCCGAGCTCTCTGGTTGTGTCGTTCACCGCCGAACCCACACCCGCCTTGCCGAGCGGCATGGACTCCATGATCGCCCCGGTTGCCGGCGCCATGGCCAGGCCCATGCCACCGCCCAGCAGGACCAGGGCAATCGCCAGGTTGGGGTAGCTGCTCCCGGCGGAGAGCGTGGAGAGCACGGCCATGGCCACGGCGAGAAGGACCATCCCGGCCGCCATCACCCGCTTGCGCCCGAACCGCTCGGCCAGCGGTGCGCTCCGTGGGGCGCTCAGGATCATGGACAAGGCCATGGGAAGGGTGGCCGCGCCGGCCTGCAGAGGGCTGTAGGAGAGCACGACCTGGAGGTACTGGGTGAGCACGAAGAAGAGGCCGAACATCGCGAAGAAGGTGAGGAAGATGGCGCCGGCGCCGACGGAGAAGCGGGCGTCGGCGAACCGATCCATGGGGAGCATGGGTGTTGGGCTGGCGCGCTCGAAGCGCACGAAGGCGGCCAACGTCACCACCGCCACGACGAAAAGGCCAACGATGAGGGGATCGGTCCAGCCCCGTTCGGGCGCCTGGATGATTGCGTAGAGCAGGATCCCGAGGCCGGCGACCGACAGCAGGCTGCCTACCGGGTCGAGGGGCCGCTGCTCGGGGTCCCGGGACGAGGGCAGGAGAACGGCACCGCTGACGAGGGCCAGGGCGATGATCGGCACGTTGATGAAGAACACCGAGCCGAACCAGAAGTGCTCGAGCAGGAACCCGCTGGCCAGCGGCCCGATGCTCCCGCCGGCCCCGGCGAAACCGGCCCAGATGGCGATGGCTCTCGAGCGCTCCTCGGGGGGGAACACGTTGGTGATGATCGAGAGGGTGGCGGGCATGATGGCCGCCGCACCGGCCCCCATGACGGCTCGGGTGGCGATCACCTGCCACGGTTGGGTGGCGAGGGTGGCGACGAGGGCGCCCACGGCGAAGGTGCCCAGCCCGCCCTGGAGGAGGCCCTTGCGCCCCAAGCGGTCCCCGAGCGCGCCCATGGGGAGCAGCAGACCGGCGAACACCAGGGCATAGGCGTCCACGATCCATTGGAGGTCGGCGTTGGTGGCCCGAAGGTCTCGGACCATGGTCGGCAGGGCCACGTTGAGCGACGAGTTGGCCGCCACCACGATGACCAGGCTGAGGTTGAGCAC
Source organism: Actinomycetota bacterium (assembly GCA_016781225.1). Taxonomy (GTDB): domain Bacteria; phylum Actinomycetota; class Acidimicrobiia; order Acidimicrobiales; genus YB1-3. Next base: position 5,048 of record JADDQT010000070.1, on the reverse strand, counting down.
GGCCAGGATGCGCCACCGCCGGGCGTGGATCGCCTCCGAGTCATGGTTTCTCGCCACTGGTGTCCCTCGTCCCGGGCCCGCCGGTCCCGGCCCTACAACGGCGACGAGCCGCGTTCTCTTCCCCTGGCTGCCCGTCGCCTCGGCGCCTCCGGCCGGACGGCGCCTCAGAGCTTCGCTACTGCCTGCCTGCCCAGGTCGACCATGGCATCCTCGCTGGCCGCTTTGCGGCGGGTCTGGAGCTGTACGTAACGAGAGCCCTTGACCACCGAGATCTGCGATCCCACGTCGCTCTGCTCGAAGACGGCGACGTCGCCCAGGCCGGGGATGCGCTTCCCGTTGCGTGCCTCGATGGTGCTACGGGCGAACGTGGGGTCGCCGGCCTCGGTCACCTGCAAGGTGAAGCCGACGAGCACGTCCTCACCCTGGGGGGCCTTGAAGTCGCACTTCGGTCCCAGGGTCTGCATGCTGGGCTCCGGCGTCACTTCGCCGGGCTTGGCCCCGATGGCGGAGGCCACGGACTCCAGGCTGACCAAGTTGCAGGCGTTGCTAACGGGCTGGGGAGGTCCGGACGGCTGAGACGGGGCGCTTCGCTCGGACCGTTGGCCGTTTCGAGGCGACGGTGCCGAAGACGTCGAGGACGCGCTGGAGGAGTCGTCTCCGAGGTCCACGAAGACCAGTACCGCCACCGAGGCCACGATCAACGCGACGATGGCGGCGCCGAGCCCGGCGACGATGGGTTGCCCGCCACGTTCTGCCATGACCGCTGACGCTAACCGCTGCGCACCGCCCCCGGGGCGGGTTCGGCCAAGCCTGTGTGGCGTCGATCCGGCAGCCGCCGAGCAGCCCAGGCCCAGTGCGGTCAGCTCCGGGCGGTCCCACCCACGTTGCTGCACCGCTCGCAGACGGCCTCGGGAACGATGCCTTCCCGCATGAGAATCCCGAAGATCTTGCAGCCGAGGCAGAAGCCGAAGGCTGACTCGAGGAACGCCGCGCCGACCAGAAGCCCCAGGACCGCCTGCGCCGGACCCCACCTGTCGAAGCCGTAGGTGAGGACCACCGCGGTCGTGGAGAGGACCACGCCCATGGCCTGAGCGAATCGCTTGGGTATCCCAGGCACCGGGCGGGCGGCAAGGGGAAGACGAGGCGTGACCCCCCTGGTCACGAGCTGGCCCAGAGGACTGAGGGTCGGGCCGGTAAGCGCCCTGGCCCAGAACCCGTAGGCGATGGCGAGGGTGAGCCAGCGCAGGTCGACCACGATGGCCGCCAGGCCCATTGCCACCACGCCGGCCGCCACCAGCCGGGCGGAGACCTCGTTGACCGGGTCGGGGAACGAGAAGAGCCCTCGAAGGCGCTGCCGGGTGCCGGTGGCGCCGGTCATGGGGCAATGGTCCCAGACCCGCCAGCCTGATGACGACTGACTGGGGCCCACTGCGACCGGACCGTGAAAGGGATTTGGGATTCGTCCCCGTAGCGTGCAGCGCGTCTAGGGCGAAAGGGTGATGACGCCGCCGCTGGGTGCACTCGTGGACCTGCCTCGGCTGGTCCGCCCCGTCGACGGTGAGGTAGGCGCCGATAGGTCCGGGCTGGCTGTCGATCTTGGGGGCGATGACGACGTTGCGGCCCAGCCCGGTCCCGAGCGGGAAGCTCGACGGTCCGCAGGCCTCTGGGGACGACTGCCCGAAACCGGAGCCGCGCTCGCTGAAAGTGCTGCCGGTGGTGAGGGTGGCCGAATAGCAGACCCGCGGCCCTGCTTCGACGTGGACGGTGACGGGAACGGTGGCGGCGCGATCGAGGGAGTCGCCGAACTCGTCGAGGCCCTCTTCCACGGCCGCCGCGAGGACGATCAACAGGAGTGCTCCAAGGATGCCGACGACGCCGAGGACGGTTCCCGCGATCGCCAGTCCACGGCCACTCTGACCTTGCTTCTTGATCTGGCTCAGAGCGATCACGCTTGCGACACGTCGCCCGCCGTTTCGGCGGTGGGCGCTGGTGACGCGCCCACTAGGACGACTTAGTGTGAGCCCGAGAGGGGAATGGAACCCCTGACCTACGCATTACGAGTGCGCTAGGGGCCGACCCCATGAACTGGGGCTTTGGGCGAAAACCCTGATCAGCTCCCCTGTTGGACCTGCGGTTGTTGGCCCCTGGACACCGATCCGTGCCCCTGCTTAGGGCACGGTCAAAGTGCAGGCCCATCCGCCACACGGGTGCTCGGTAGCGTCGACACATGGCCAACCCGCTTGTCTTGGAGGACCTGTTTCCGCTCGGGCTCGGCTTTGACATCGCTGGGGCGTACCTCTTGGCCAAGGGGCTACTCCTGTCGCCCCAGCAGATCAGAGGACTGTCCGGCACCTTCTTCGGCTGGAACCCAAGAGAAATCGTCGGCAGGGTCGACGACAAGATCGCGGGCACCTTCGGACTCCTCTCGCTTGCCCTGGGCTTCCTGGCTCAAGGCGTCGGGTACGTCGCTGTTCTTGCAAGGGGTGGCACGTCCAGGCACGGCTTGGTCCTAGGCGCCACCGCAGTGGCCGCCATTGCGCTTGGGTGCGCCCTCGGTTGGGGCCTGCACGCCGTACTAGGAGCGAGATGGCGGCAGAAGCTCTTGATCGAAGTTTCCCGCATCGACAGAGAAGGGCAACGGGAACCAAAGCCATACAGCGGCGTCCTGACGTCATTGGGCCAGGTCCGCTCACCCTTTCGACCGGACGAGTCGGCCGCTGCTTATCTACAGCGAGTGTTTGGCGTGGATGAGTACACCGAAGGAGACCCTCGGTGAGCCTTTAGGTAAGAGCCTCAAATCGAAACTTCTGTGCTCGCAGGCCAGAGAGCGCCCGTCGAGCGAACGCCAGAAAGGAGTCGCCGGCGTCGAGCGTCGTCGCTACCCATCAACCTCTTGCTCATCGCCTCGTCGTCGCCCTGCAGGTACCGCTCGAGGAGGTTTCTCGACAACTTGACGCGGCGACGTTCCCAGCCTCCAGAGGGACGCTGCCTAGAGGGTGGCCGCCCTTGTCTCCCCGGAGTCGATAGGTTGCTGCTGATGCTTCACTGGGCCTGACTACGAGCCCAGAACACGAGCATCTTCTGGTGCATGACCTGGAGTTGGGCATCATCGAGCGTTCCAAGCCTGCAGGCGTGTCGCCGCGCGACCAGGTGGTACGGGTTCGTTGGGTCGGCCTCGGGATGGTCCTCAAACCATTCGAGCTCAACGCCAAAGAAGGACGCCGGCAGAGTGCAGGCCTCACCTAGAAGCCCGAACGCTTCCTGACCGTCAGGCAGCTCACCGACGAATATCGCCTCCGGTGGGTTGACCTCCAAGCGACGAAGGCGGCCCCGAGAGTCTGGATTCAGGTTCTCGGTTGGGTGAAGAGGAAGGAACTGAAGTCGCTCGGCCTTGGGTCGTCCGCTGTTGGTGCGCTTGTCCATCTGACAGCCATGCGTGATCAGAAGCGCGGCGCCAGCACCCACTGCGGCTCTTATGACGTCACCTTCGTGCACGCCAGCAACCCACGGGATGTCCTCAAAGACATCCCCTTGCCTCAGCCAAGGCAAGGACGGCCCCATCGTCGTCAGGGCCGATGCCGAGGAACCTCAGACGACGTCTACGTCACCCTGATAGGGGACAAGGCGAATTAGCCGCGGCCCCCCGTCGTCATCGACCACTTGGACAGGTCGATTCAGCAGTCGAACGGAACGAGGGGTGTCTACTGGCCTCAACTGGATCCAGCCGTCTTCCTGCTTCGGCCGGTCAAGAAGAGCTGCTCCCGTACTCACCTACTCTGCCTCCATCTGTCTATCTCTACTACCTTCGGCCATTCCTGCGCCAGCCTGAACCGTCTTACACATAGCCTCACTCTCCTCGGCGAGGGTATCCCATAACCCGAACAGGTCAGACCGGACCTCGTCGACTCTGAAGCGGGCATTCGTGGACCATGACCAGTCGAAGAAGAATGAAGATCTGGGGTAGTCCTCCTCGAAGAGGTCCTGTGGCGCAGGCGCAAGACCCCGCTGCCAGAGTCTCCCCACGCGTCGAGCGACTCTCTCGGGGGCTTCCTCGTCGCTAATAACACCGAACTCGACCTGGAATGTCCCCCGAGTCCGATGGGACCGACCATCGACAAGGTAAGCCCAATCGGTCAGCACCGCCTGTGGCAGTAGATCTCCAAGAAGGTGGTGCGATGTGACTCTTCTGGCTTCCTCATTCCCGACATCAAGCGGTAGGAGAAACTGGAACAGGGCTTCCGTCAGAACAACAGTTGAAGGATCAATCGTTTCGATGGCAGCAGCAAGAGCGTCGCGGGCCTGGCTCAGACCCCCTTCGGGTCCGACGACCATGAGGAGGGCCCGGTCACTCGACATCTCAAGAATCTCCGTGCGCCCCATACGGACCGAGACAGAGTCGTCCGACCACCGGAACGCTGTCAGGAGCCCCCGCTCGTCCAGGTTCCCAAGCAGCCGGCCGCGCAGATCGAAGAAGCCGAACGAGGCCGGCCACTGGACAATTACGGTGTGGCTCCAGGGCGGCACTAAGTGAGACTGTAATGCCGCCGGTCCCGCATTTCTCACGGCCTAGGTCATGGGCCCCCGCTCGCCCAGGGGTGCGGGACGCGGTCGCCAGAGGGAACGGCAGAGTTCCGAGTAAGAACCCGGGCGGTAGACATTGGGTAGACGATGAACCCTCAAGGCACTTGGGTCGCCGCCCGAGATGGCCCGCCGAGCAGGGACTTTCCGGAGCCCGAGAGGGGAATCGAACCCCTGACCTACGCATTACGAGTGCGTTGCTCTGCCGTCTGAGCTACCCGGGCGAAGGTTGGATTATGACAGTCCGGTGCGGGAAAGCCGGACGAGGAGGGCCTGGAGGAGGAGGGTCTCGTTCGGGTTCCGGGCCAGTGCCTCGTTGGCCGCGGCGATGGCGTCGAGGGCTTCGAGGCATGCCTTCGTGTCCCGGCCACCGGCCAAACGCTCACAGTACGGCAAGGCCAGTGTGGCCAGCCCGAAGCGAAGCTCGTCGGTTCTCAGCCGGCGCTGCTCCCGCCGGTGCCTGGCCTCGA
>JADDQT010000299.1:827-2773 GCA_016781225.1 Actinomycetota bacterium | reverse complement strand
TTGGACGTCCTCGTTCGGGTAGCGCAGCGCCCGCATGCGCTCCCGCGTCATCCGGGCCCCAACCACCTCGTGATGGTGGAAGGACACGCCGCCGGGCCCGAAGGACCTCGTGCGCGGCTTGCCGACATCGTGGAACAGCGCGGCCAGCCGCACGATGCGCTCGGCGGGAACCTGCTCGACGACGGCGATGGTGTGGGCCAGCACGTCCTTGTGGTGGTGTACGGGGTCCTGCTCCAAAGCCAGCGCCGGCAGCTCGGGCAGGAACTCGCCGGCCAGGCCGGTGCGGACCAGGAACCAGAGGCCCTCTCCGGGGCGCTCGACCACGACCAGCTTGTCGAGCTCTGCCCGTATCCGCTCCGCGGAGACGATGGCCAGGCGGTCGTGCATGACCTCCACCGCCGTGGCGAGGGCGGGGTCGGGCCGCAGACCGAGCCCGGCCATGAAGCGGGCCGCCCGCAGCATGCGGAGGGGGTCGTCACCGAAGGACTCCTCGGGGTCGAGGGGCGTCCGTAGCCGGGACGCGACCAGGTCGGGAGCGCCTCCGAAGGGGTCGATGAGGTGCAGGTCGGGGAGGCGCAGAGCCATGGCGTTGACCGTGAAGTCCCGCCGGGAGAGGTCCGCCTCCACGGCGTCTGCGAAGGCCACGTCCGGTTTGCGGGAGTCGGGGTGGTACGCCTCCGCCCTATGGGTGGTGATTTCCAGGCACCGTCCACCCTTCTTGAGGCCGATGGTGCCGAAGCGGGCCCCCTGTTCCCACACTGCGTCAGCGCCGGAGCTCACCAGCCGCTTGATCTCCTCGGGACGAGCATCGGTGGTGAGGTCCAGGTCGCCAGCGGGGTGCATGCGCCCGAGGACGGCGTCGCGGACCACCCCACCGACGAGGTACAGGCTGCGGCCCGCGGCCTGGAACCGCTCCACCAGCCATGCCGTCTCCAGGACCAGCGGCCGCAGACGCTCGGCGTCCTGCTCCTCCGAGGCCACCTCCGAAGACTAGGTTGCCCGCGAAGGACCCCCCGGATGCCGTATCGATGCCACCGGTAACCTCCCAACCGTCGAAATGATCTCTGGCGCTGACGACAGTGACGTCATCCGTTGGGGACGGGAGCAGGCCCGGGCCGGACCATGGCAGGGAAAGGCTCACGTCGCTTACCTGATGCCCTTGCCCGGGCCGGCGCCTTCGCTCGGGTTCGTGCGCTGGGCCATGGCCGAGCTGAGCGCTCGAGGTTACTCCCGAGTGGTCACCAACGCCTTGTCCCCCATGGAGCAGGTGGCATTCCTCGGGGCCGGGTTCGAGGTCCAGGAGCGGCTGCACCTACTGGGTCACGACCTGCGCCACCTCCCCAGGACTCGACCGGCCAGGAGCGGGGTGACCCACGGTCCGGCGCCGGCGGGCCATCGACGGGCCCGGCCCGCTGATCACCGGGCGGTGCTCGACGTCGACTCACGAGCGTTTCCACCGTTCTGGCACCTGGACCAGCGGGGCCTCGAGGAGGCGATGCGGGCCACGCCGAGTACTCGCTTCCGCGTCGTCACCAGCGGGGAGGCCGTGATCGCCTACGCCCTCACGGGCCGGGCACGGCGGCGGGGATTCATACAGCGGTTGGCCGTGGACCCGGCTCACTGGCGCCGGGGCCTGGGTGGGCTGCTGGTCCTCGACGCGTTGCGGTGGCTGCGTCGATGGGGGGCGGAGCGGGCCGCCGTCAACACGCCCACCGGGAACCAGGCGGCCGTGGCCCTGTACGAGAGCCTCGGCTTTCGTTGCGAGCCGCTCGGACTGTCGGTCCTGAGCGCTGGGCTGGAGAGTGGCATGCGAACCTCTCCGTGGGCCGGACGCAGGGAGGGCTCCGACCGTTGAGACGCCTGCTCGCCGTCCTGGCGGCAGTGATGGTGCTCACACCTCCGGCCATGGGGGCTCAGGCGCCGGTTGCTGCTGCTCAAGAGGCCCC
>JADDQT010000299.1:0-811 GCA_016781225.1 Actinomycetota bacterium | reverse complement strand
AGTCCCGCGAACCGGGTCCGCTTGGCGTCCCAGACGCCCTGGGTCGGCCCGGGCCAGGAGATGGTGCTCCGGGTGATGGCCGGTACCGACCGGCCGCCCGCCCAGGTCGAGCTGGCGGTGGCGGTCTACCGCCGGGTCACCAGCCGCAGTGAGTTCAACCGGACCCTGGGGGGCCGGCCACGTACCGCTCCGCTCAGCGTGACCTCCACCCCATTGTCCGATCTCGCCACCGACGCCGGCGGTGCCGTCCTCGTCCGCTTCCCCATCCAGGACCCGAACCGGGCGCCGGAATGGCCCAGGCTCCGGCTGTCGGAGGAGGGCGTCTACCCCGTGCGGGTCGAGTTGCGGGAGGTCGGCGGAGGAGCGTCCCTCGCCGATCTGGTCACCCACCTCGTGTACGTGAGCCCACCCAGCCAGGGAGGCCGCCCCCTGGGCGTGGCGCTGGTGCTTCCCGCGCACGCCCCCCCGGCCCTGCAACCGGACGGGAGCCAGGAGCTGGCGCCCGACGCCACCGAGCCACTGGGCGCTCTGTCCCGCTCTCTCACCGCCAACCCGGCCGTGCCGCTGACGCTGGCGCCCACACCCGAGACCCTCCAGGCCCTGTCCCGCAGCCCCCGTCCAGGTGACAGCCAGGTGGTCAAGCAGCTGGCACAGGCGCTGACCGGCCGTCAGGTGGCGGCCGGCACCTACGTACCCGTCTCCCTGCCGGCCCTGATGGCCGCCGGCCTGGACAACGAGGCGGTCGCCCAGCTCGACCGGGGCAGCGAGGTGATCAACCGCACCCTCGGCGTCCCCCCCGACCCCGGAACCT
>JADDQT010000298.1 GCA_016781225.1 Actinomycetota bacterium | reverse complement strand
CACTCGGTCATCGAGGCCGTCGGCACGCAGGAGTCGATGATGCAGGCGATCGGCGCCACCCGGCCCGGCGGCCACGTCGGCTACGTCGGCGTCACCCACGACGTTCAGCTGCCTGGCGACGAGCTGTTCTTCTCCCACGTCCACCTCCACGGCGGTCCGGCGCCCGTCCGGCGGTTCCTCCCTGAGCACATCGAGCTCATCTCCAACCGCACCATCGAACCTGGCAAGGTCTTCGACCTCACCCTCCCGTTGGAGGATGTCGCTGAGGGCTACCGCGCCATGGACGAGCGGCGCGCCATCAAGACGCTGCTGCGCCTCTGAAGGAGCACGCCCGATCAAACGACCTCGCGGGTCGGCGCCCGACCGGCGATCGCCCACCGCCCGATCGATTCGGTCGTGGCGCACCCGGAAGTGCCCCGGAGGTGACGCTCCTCGTGGCCGACCGCGGCGTGCGAGTGGTGAGCGAGGACGGAGAGCTACTCCCTAACCTCTCGATCGACCCCAGCGGCGACTACCAGCCGATGATGCCTCCGATGTCTCGCGACATCACATTGGTGGCGGGGGTGGGATTTGAACCCACGACCTTCGGGTTATGAGCCCGACGCAGGCCGTTTCCTTCAGTTACCTGAGGTGGCAGACAGTAGCTCTCACCTGGGTTTCCCTTCACCTCCGTGTCGTCGAGGGCCGTCCAGTGGCACCCTGTTGCAACCTTTCGGTTGCAAATGGTTGGTTGCAGGGCCGGCGAGTTGCCTTCGTGCTTGCTCAGACGTACCGCCGCCAGTCGACTCGCTCGCCGTCATCCAGCCAGCCGTCGGCGTCGGTTTGCTCCGCGATGCCGATGCTCCAGAGACGGCGAGCGAAGCACACACCCCGAAGGGCTTGAGCGCCTGGCCTTATGGGGCGCCCAAGAAGTGTCCGTTACCGGGTGCCTCTGGCCGGCGTTTCGGGGCACGATGTCGTTGCACATTCTGTGGCGCTTCGGGTGTTGGCGAAGCGAGCGCCTACCGAATCCTGTTTGTGTCAAGAGCCGGTTCGCGGGCGCGTTGGAGCAGCATTATCACTGCGGGCGATACGGTCGCTGAAGCGGGGCCGGGAGTGACTTCGCCGAAGAGCCGGCTGTCTGTCAGGGTGTGAGGCCGGTCACGCGGCTTTCGAGTCGTCCCTGCTTGTCCTCCCGGTCCCGCTCTTGGCATCGTGGACGAGCTGGCGATAGACGGTGTCGCTGATGCGGCGCCTCAGAGCCCGCAGCGCTTCTCGTCGTGAGTGCCCTCCGCCAGCTTTCGCAGGTAGCAGCCCCGCCTCCTATAGGCATAGGTGGGGAACTGGGCCACGCAGCCGACGACTTCGACAGCGTCTGGCACGGCGTGATCCAGCTAGATGGGTGCGTCCCGACCCGAGAGCCATCACGCCGCCACGCCCGCTCTCCTCTCGTCCGTGTTCTCCCGTTGGTCACTTACCCGCTCGCAGAGCCCGCATTCACAACTGTCATTCAGATGACACGGTCTTTCGTCACGGCCCGATTAAACAGCGGTCGATCGTCTCTCGACGTGACCGTGCGCTGGGATCAGCTGTGCTCGGTAAGCGATCGGGCCTATTCCTCAGACCCGAAGGAGCAGCTCCGGGTGCCTTCTTCGCATCACGCCGCAAAAGATGCTGTCGCCCGGCGACGGGCCTGCACGGGGCTGGACTGAAGCAGTGCCCACAGGCCGAGGACCAGCCCGAAGATCAAATGCTCGAGGCTGAAAGTCCCCCAGCCCACCATGTCGGCCATGTCGGAGATCGGCTTGCCGCCGTCGAACACGTCGGCGACCACGGGCAGGACGGCGAAGCTCATGACCACGAGCACGACCAGCCCGTAGCCCAGGCCCAAAGGCAGGGCGGCCAGGCGGGGTGAGCGCAGGGCTGCGATCAGTAACCCGAACGCCGCTCCCAAGGCAGCGCCGACGCCAAGGTGGATGGCCATCCCCAGCGCCGCTGGGCCTAGGGCGAGGTAGAAGCTGTCTCCGGCCATGGAATGCTGCATCGAGGCCTCCATGGCTTTGGGATCGATGAAGGTCGATGCGATGTGGTACAGCGGCGTGAAGAAGCCGGTGTCCTGATAGGTCGCCGCGGCCACCATGGCGTAGGCGATCATGACGACCGACGCAGCCGCCCCGGCAATGACGCCGCCTACGACCAGACGCCGGGCGTTCTCCTGCACGCTGGCAGTTCGTGCCATTTCCCTCGTGTCCTCCTCGCTTTGTTAGGCGCCGGTGGCGTCACCGCCCATGTGAAGGGCGGTGGCGTTTTGGGCCACCGGGTGCTCTGGGAACCCGCTGGCCCGGCTCGTGCTTCCGGGAATCTCGCCAGCCGCATCCCCCGACGCGGGGCAGCGCTCAGCGCTCAGGCAGCGACGGCCATGGGGACGGTCGGATTCCGGTCGGGACAGACCTCTGGCCGGTACGCCGGGGACAGTGCGAGGGGCCGGTGACACGCCGTCATTATGAGCAGTCCACTCCCTCGCCCGGTCGGTACAGGGCGCTCACGTGGTCGACCTTGGTCGTCCCGTCGGCGACGAACCTGCGGGTGCGCTCCGTGCGGACCCGGGTGCAGGCTTGACTGGGTTCGACCGTCTGTCCCGTCTGGGCACTGTCGGCCCACTTCGTCGAGTAGAGGGTGACGGTGATGCTGGTGTCCGTGTAGGTGGGCCAGATCAGCACCCCGTATGGGCTCGGATTGGTGATCTTGAGGTCGGGGTGAGGGTACGACAGGGTCGCCTCCCGGCCGTAGGGGTAGCGGGCGATGTAGATGCTGTG
>JADDQT010000297.1 GCA_016781225.1 Actinomycetota bacterium | reverse complement strand
CGGCCCGGGTACGCTCACGACCCGGTCACGACTCCTCCTGGAGCCGCCGGTAGGGGGTGCGCAGGCCGTCCTTGAAAAGCGACCCGAGCTGACGCCGGTTCTTCATCACCAGCCCGGCGGCGACCACCAGGTAGGCGATGCCTGTGATCACCCGGACCGGGCCGTGGATGGACTCGGGGCCCACCGCGCCGGCCACGAACTGGAACAGGAACAGGAACAGCACCACGCCTGCCTCCCGGACCGACATGGACAGGTTGATGAGGATGGCCACGGCGAAGGCCGACTGCGCCGCGGTCACGAACAGCTCCTCCCGCTGGTGGGCGTCGATGGGCAAACCATGGGCGGCACCGGCGGCGATGGTGAAGGCGATGGGAAGGGTGCCCACCAGCAGCGTCCACTGGTTCACCTTGGACGACACCAAGGTGCCGAGCCCGGCGTTGGTGTTGAGCCTCCAGGCGTAGAGCCCGGCCACCAGGAGCTCGGGGGCTTCGGAGGCGAGGGGTGCCAGCCACTGCACGAGCAGGAACTCGTCGATGCCGGCGGACTTGCCCGTACCCACCAGCGCCTCGGCGAAGTGCTCGGCGCACAGCAGGATGATGCCGGCGGCCACCACGAACAGGCCGACGACGGCGGGCCTGCGCTTCTGCTTGGCCAGCTCGCCGATCCATCGGGCCGGTCCCACCAAGTGGGGTTCCTCGGCCGGGGCCTTCGAGATCCGGTAGGAGTACACGAGGAAGATGCTCACCAGGAAGGCGGCGTCCACGAGGTTGATGGAGTTCCGCAGGGGCAGCGTCAGGGAGTACACGGTGGCGATCCCCAGGAACGCCAGCTCCACCGAGCGGGTCCGCTCCAGCACCACCTCTCGACCGCGGTCGGGTTCCCCCCGCTGGCGGAATCGCCACCAGGCGATGAACACCACCATGGTCCAGCCGATGCCGATGAGCAGGCGGTTCGCCCCCGTCATGTTGGCCAGCGCAAGGGAGCACGGTGACTCGCCGCCCTCCGGAGAGGGGCAGGACCGACCGAACTTCTCGAAGGAGTTGCCGCCCTTGACGGCGAACACCAGGTCCACGGCGTATTCGGGCAAGACGGCGATGAGGGCCAGCACGCCGATGGCCAGGCCCGCCGAGATGTCGACCTGGGCCGCCTCGGCCGCCCAGGAGAGGAGGAAGGCGGCGCCCACGATGGCGGTCCCGAAGATCAGCGCGAGCACGGGGTCGGGCAGGTGGGCGTCGAAGAGCCGCAGACCCACGCCGGGGATGGCGGCGCCGAGGGCCGCCCCGATCAGGATTGGCTGGCGGCTGCGGTGTACTCTTGGTGGCCGATCCCGGCCGGTGGTGGTCACCGCTCGATCCTAGAGTTTCGGCTGCGGCCCGCCTGGGCACGCCCTGTGCGTGGCGAAGCTTGAAACGTGGCCGGCGTGGGAATGACTAACGGACTTCCGGCGTTGGCTGATAGTTCCAGTCGACTCTCTTGTTTGGTAAAGGACGTGAGCTACCCGATGAACCTGTCCTGGCGTCAGCGTGCAGCGTGCCGCGGCGTCGACCCGGACATCTTCTACCCGGCGTCGGACGACGACGCAGAGCCGGCCAAGGCCATCTGCGACCAGTGCGACGTCCGCCAGGCGTGCCTCGAGTTCGCCCTGGCCAACCGGGAACGGGACGGGATCTGGGGAGGCGCCACCGAGCGTGAGCGCCGCCGCATCATCCGCCAGCGGCGCAAGTCGGCGTAGTCGCCCTCGGCGCGGAGCGCCGCACCCTTCTCGGGATAGCGTCCATCCTTGTGGCGGTAGACGCGACACCCTCTTTGGCTGAGCTGGGGGGGTGGCCTTTCATCCTTGGACGCTTGGTCGACGGTCAGGACCTCGGTCACGACGAGGCGTCCGCTGCATTGTCGGAGATCCTGTCCGGATCGGCGGCGCCGGCCCAGATCGCCGCCTTCGCCGTCGCCCTCCGCATGAAGGGGGAGACGGTGGAGGAGATGACCGCCCTGGTGCGCACGATGCTGGCCCACGCCGAGGCGGTGCCCGTGCCCGACGAGATGGACCTGGTCGACACGTGCGGGACCGGCGGTGACCGCAGCCGGTCGGTAAACGTGTCGACCATGGCGGCCTTGGTCGTGGCCGGGGCCGGCGCCCCGGTCTGCAAGCACGGCAACCGGGCCATGTCCTCCCTGGCCGGCTCGGCGGACGTGCTGGAGGCGCTGGGCGTGGTCGTCGATCTGGGGCCCACGGCGGTCCTCCGCTGCCTCGAGCAGGCGGGCATGGCCTTCTGCTTCGCCCCTCGCTTCCATCCCGCCCTGCGACACGCCGGGCCGACCCGGCGAGAGCTCGGCGTGGCCACGGTGTTCAACTTCCTGGGCCCTCTGGCCAACCCGGCTCGTCCGCGCCGCCAGGTGGTGGGGGTGAGCAACCCGGCCATGGCCGAAAAGATGCTCGGCGTCCTCGAGGCCAACGGCGCCACTCACGCCTTGGTGGTGTACGGCCACGACGGCCTCGACGAGCTCACCACCACCACCACGTCCACCATGGTGGAGCTGGTCGGCGGGGCCGTTCGCTCGGCGGTGGTCGACCCTCGCGACCTCGGCTTGGAGCGGGCCGCGCCCGAGGACCTGCACGGTGGTGACGCTTCGACCAACGCCGAGCTGACCCGGCGAGTGCTCGCCGGCGAGAAGGGGCCGCACCGGGACGTGGTCGTGCTCAACGCCGCCGCCGGCATCCTGGCCGCAGGCCTGGCGGCGGACCTGGAGGAGGGCCTGGGCGCGGCGCAGCGTT
>JADDQT010000296.1 GCA_016781225.1 Actinomycetota bacterium | reverse complement strand
GGTAGGTGACGGCCAGCGAACCGGGGGCGGCGGTGCCCACGGACTGGCGCTCGGCCCGGCGCACCACCGTACGGGCCACGTCCAACAGGGCCCCGGTACGGCTCTGGCCCGGCACCACGAACTCGGCTGGTGCCTGCGAGCGCTCGGTCAGGGCGTCGATGTGAGCCTCCAGGGCAGTGACCATCTCGTCGGTTACCAGCGAATGGCCGGCGGTGAGCTTGTGGCGGTTCTCCTCGCCGGTCGCCAGGTCGGCCATCAGCACCCAAAGGTCGCGCTCGACGGCCACCAGGAGGTCGTCGAGCTCGGACCCCCTATCGGCTTCGGCTCGGGCCAGCCCCAGGAAGGCTTGGGCCTCGTCCACAGTGCCGTAGGCGTCGACGAGCGGGGCGTCCTTGGCGGTCCGCCCGCCGAAGTACAGACCCGTGGTGCCGTCGTCGCCCTTCCTCGTGTAGATCCTCATCGGGAGCGACAATCTAGGGCCGACCACTAGCCTGTCCGGGATGCCTTGGCTTTCCAACATCTCTGGTTTTCCGCGCATAGGCCCGAAGCGCGAGCTCAAGGCGGCCACCGAGCGCTTCTGGCGCGGTGAGGCCTCCCAGGAGGAGCTCGAGCAGGTGGGGCGGGACATCCGCCGCGCCAACTGGGCCTTCATGAAGGACTCCGGCATCGACCTCATCCCCTCCAACGACTTCTCCTTCTACGACCAGGTCCTCGACACCATCGCCCTCACCGGCGCCGTCCCGGCCCGCTACCAGCACCCCGGCGGGCACGTGGGCTTCGACACCTACTTCGCCATGGCGCGCGGGCTGCAGGACGAGGGCTTCGACGTCACGGCGATGGAGATGACCAAGTGGTTCGACACCAACTACCACTATCTCGTCCCCGAGCTCGGGCCGGACACCGAGTTCTCCCTGTCCAGCGAGAAGGTCTTCGAAGAGCACGCCGAGGCCAGGGCGTTGGGCATCGAGACCGTGCCCGTGCTGGTAGGACCCCTCTCGCTGCTCGGCCTCGGCAAGTCGGCCGACTGCGTGGGCGAGGATTTCGACCGCCTGAGCCTCCTCGACCGCCTGCTCCCGGTCTACGAGGAGGTGCTGGCCCGCTTCGGCGCTGCCGGCGTGGAGTGGGTCCAGCTCGACGAGCCGGTGCTGGTGCAGGACCGCAGTGCCACCGAGTTGGAAGCGTTGCGGAGGGCCTACGAACGCCTGGGTGCCGCCCCGGCGCGCCCCAAGATCGTGGTGAAGACCTACTTCGACCACGTGGGCGAGGCCTACCCCGTCCTCCGAGAGCTGCCGATCGAGGGCATCGGGCTCGACTTCCATCGCGGAGGGCACAACCACCAGCTGGTCCACGACCTCGGTGGCCTCGAGGGGAAGACCCTGTTCGCCGGCGTGGTGGACGGGCGCAACGTGTGGATCAACGACCTCGGGGCCAGCCTCGGGCTACTGGAGCATCTCGCCGAACACGCCGACGACGTCGTGGTCTCCACCTCGTGCTCGCTGCAGCACTCGCCCATCGACCTCGACGCCGAGACCGGTCTCGATCCCGAGATCCGTTCGTGGATGGCCTTCGCCCGCCAGAAGGTGGGCGCGGTGGCCACCCTGGCCCGCGGGCTGAGCGAGGGCCGGCCGGCCGTCACCACCGAGCTGGAGGCCAACGCCGCCGCCCTGGGCAGTCGGCGCACCTCCCCCCGCACGCAGAACCCGGCCGTGCGGGAACGGGTGGGAGCGCTCACCGACGCCGACAGCCGCAGGGCCAGCAAGTTCCCCGAACGGCGGGAGGCCCAACAGGCCAAGCTCGGCCTTCCCCTCCTGCCCACCACCACCATCGGCTCCTATCCACAGACGGCCGAGATCCGCCAGGCCCGGACCAACCTGCGCCAGGGGCGCCTCGGGCCCGAGGAGTACGAGGCCCAGATGAAGGCCGAGATCGAGCGGGTCGTCCGGTTCCAGGAGGAACTCGGCTACGACGTGCTCGTGCACGGTGAGCCCGAGCGCAACGACATGGTGCAGTACTTCGCCGAGCAGATGGACGGCTACGTCTTCACCCAGAACGCGTGGGTGCAGTCCTACGGCTCGCGCTACGTCCGCCCACCGGTGATCTACGGCGACGTCCTCCGGCCTCAGCCGATGACGGTGGAGTGGGCCCTCTACGCCCAGTCGCTCACGGAGAAGCCGGTGAAGGGGATGCTCACCGGGCCCGTGACCATGCTCATGTGGTCGTTCGTGCGCGACGACCAGCCTCGCTCGGAGACGTGCAAGCAGCTGGCCCTTGCCATCCGCGACGAGGTGGCCGACCTCGAGGCCGCCGGCATAGCCATCATCCAGGTTGACGAGCCGGCCATACGGGAGGGGTTGCCGCTGCGCCGGGACCGCTGGGAGGAGTACCTCGACTGGGCCGTCTTCTGCTTCCGGGTGTCCACCTCGGGGGTCGACGACACCACCCAGATCCAGACCCACCTCTGCTACTCGGATTTCGGCGACATCATGGCCGCCATCCACGCCATGGACGCCGACGTGCTGCTGGTGGAGGCGTCGCGTTCGCGCATGGAGCTGCTGAGCGACTTCCGGCGGGAGGGCTACCTCCAGGAGGTGGGGCCCGGCGTGTACGACATCCACTCGCCCCGGGTGCCCTCGACCGAGGAGATGGCCGAGCGCCTCCGGCTCGCCATCGACGTTCTGGAGCCACACCAGATCTGGGTCAACCCCGACTGCGGGCTGAAGACGCGTGGATGGCCGGAGGTGGAGTCCAGCCTGCGCAACATGGTGGTCGCTGCGCAACAGGTACGCCAGGAACTGGCGTAGTCGCGCTCGCAAGCGGAGCTTGCTCGGCGAGCTCAGTTGAGCCTCCACCGGCCGGCAGAGCCGG
>JADDQT010000069.1:7323-9123 GCA_016781225.1 Actinomycetota bacterium | reverse complement strand
GTGTGGGACCGGTGTGCGCCGAGGCCGCCCGGGAAGAGGGCATAGAGCATCCCCTGTGGCCGGAGCCGCCGCGGCTGCCGGCCATGGTGCGCCAGATCACCGAGCACCTCCAGGCCGGCTGAGCACGGCCCGGCGCTCGCCCGAATCTTTACCGGATCGGTCAGGAATCGCGGTAGGGTTTCTCTGCTCTAGAGAGGAGGCCGCGCCATGACTCAGACCATTGGCGTCGAGGTGGGCCCCGGGGCCGTCAGCCCCGCCGCTCTGTCCGACATCGAGAAGTTCGAGAAGATGCTCGATCGCTACCTGAGCGGCGAGGTCGACGAGGACCGCTTCCGCATCTTCCGCCTCAACAACGGCATCTACGGGCAGCGCCAGGGCGGGCACAACCAGATGGTCCGCGTCAAGGCTCCCTACGGCTCCCTGCAACCGGAGCAGCTGGAGATGCTGGCCCATGTCTCCGAGAAGTACTCGCGGGGCTGGGGCCACATCACCACTCGCCAGAACATCCAGTTCCACTTCGTACAGCTCGAACGCGTTCCCGAGATGCTGAGGGATCTGGCCGGCGTGGGCCTCACCACCCGTGAAGCGTGCGGCGACACCGTGCGCAACGTCGTCGGCTGCCATCTGGCCGGGGCCTGCCCCTTCGAGGTCCTCGACATCAGCCCGTGGGCGGAGGCCGCCTTCCGTCACTTCCTCCGCAACCCCTATGCCCAGCGCCTCCCCAGGAAGTTCAAGATCAACTTCTCTGGCTGCGTCACCGACTGCGGCCAGGCCATGTTCAACGACGTGGGCGTGGTGGCCGTCACCCGGCCTCGCGACGACGGCAGCGTCGAGCCCGGCTTCCGGGTCTTCTTCGCCGGTGGCCTCGGGGCCAACCCCCACCCGGCCCAGGCCCTCGAGGAGTTCACCGCCAGAGAGGACCTGATGCCTACCCTCGAAGCCGTCCTGCGCACCTTCGACCACTACGGCAACCGGGACAACAAGCTGCGGGCCCGCATGAAGTGGCTGGTGGACACCATGGGTCTCGACGAGCTGCGCGAGCGCATCCTGAAGGAGCGCAAGCTCCTCCTCGCCTCGGTCACCTGGGTAGACGGGCTGCCCGACTACGTGAAGGAGCACGGCGACGAGCCGGCCGGCGTCTCCACCGAGGCCGCGCCCACGCCCATGGGCTGGGGAACCGACGTGGTCTTCCGCCGCAACGACCCCTACGGGCGTTGGGAGGATGCCAACGTGATACGGGGCAACGCCAAGGGCACCGTCTCCGCCTACGCCTACGCCCGCCTGGGCGACGTGACCGCCCAGCAGTTCCGCGCCCTGGCCGCTATCCAGCGCGACCTGGGCCTGGAGCTGCGGGTCACCAACCGCCAGAACGTGGTGTTCCGCGGCTTGGTCGAGGAGCAGCTGCCCACCCTGCACCAGCGCCTCGATGCCATCGGGATGGCCGAGCCCGGCGCCGAGCTTTCGCGGGACGTGGTGAGCTGCCCCGGCGCCGACACGTGCAACCTGGCCGTCACCCAATCCAGAGGCCTCGCCGACGACATCGGCCAGGCCTTGGAAGCGGCCGGGCTGGCCGAGGTCGGTGGCGTGCGCATCAACATCTCCGGCTGCACCAACTCCTGCGGCCAGCACCACGTCGCCGACATCGGATTCGTAGGGATCGAGCGGCGGGCCCACGGCCGGCCGGCACCGGGATACCACATGCTCCTCGGCGGCCATCTGGGACACACCCAGGTCGAGTTAGGGCACAAGGCGCTGCGCCTCCCGGCCAAGGCCGCCGGTGCCGCTACCGTGCGCGTCGTC
>JADDQT010000069.1:0-7279 GCA_016781225.1 Actinomycetota bacterium | reverse complement strand
GTGGCTCGAGCGCTCGGGTGGGCCCTCGGCGGTCGGCCAGTCGCTCAAGGACCTCGACGCCTTCCCCCTGCCCGAGGACAACCCCGACTTCTACGTGGACTTCCACGAGACCGGCCCCTGGGTCAGCGAGGTGGGCGTGGGCGAGTGCGCCGGGTCCTGAGCTGACTCAGCCGGCGACAGAAGGACCAGGCCCCCGGCTCACGCTGGGGCGCCTCAAGTTCCCCGAGGACCTGGAAGCCGGCTTCGCGGAGTACTACTTCGAGCACTCGCTGCTCTTCGTGCGTCTCGGCGTGGGGCTGGCCGTGGTCCTCTTCAGCGTCTTCGGGGCCCTCGACCTGATCGTGGTACCCAGCGACGTCCGGCGGATCTGGCTCATCCGCTTCGGCGTCGTCTGCCCCCTTGCGGGTGCCCTCTTCATCCTCACCTACACCCGCTGGTTCAAGCCGATGATGCAGCCGCTGGTAGCTGCCTTCACAGCGGTTTGCGGGCTTGCGGTCGTGGCCATCATCGCCGTCGCCGGGACCAGCGCCGGGTACCTGTACTACGCCGGCCTGCTACTGGTCATCCCCGGCGCGTACACCCTGCTGCAACTCCGCTTCGTCTGGGCCACGGTGGTGTGCCTGATCATGGTCGCCGCCTACGAGGCGGTGGCGATCGGGCCCCAGTCCCTTCCGGGAACCCTCCTCCTCACCAACAACGTCTTCATCGTCTCGTCGCTGGCCCTCGGGATGGTGGCCGGCTACACCCTGGAGAGGAACGCTCGGACCGACTTCCTCCAGCGCCGCCTCATCGAGACCCAACGCGAGGAGCTGGCACGCCACAACGTGCAACTGGACTCCGCCCTGCAGGCGTCCCTCGACGAGCTGAAGGCATCACGGGCGCGCATCGTGGCTGCTGCCGACGCCGAGCGGCGGCGGATCGAGAGCAACATCCACGACGGTGCCCAGCAGCGCCTGGTCGGAGTCAGCGTGAGGCTGAGCCTGGCCACTCAGATGAGCGACGATGACCCGGCGGAGGCACGGAGGATGCTGGACGAGTGCCAACGGGAGATCAAGGAGGCGATCGCCGACCTGCGGAGCCTGGCTCACGGCATCTACCCGCCCCTGCTGATGGACGAGGGTCTGGCCAAGGCTCTCTCGGTGGCGGCGAGCCGTGCACCCCTTCAGACGACCGTACGGGCGGCCGGGCTCCCCCGCTACCCCGAGGAGGTGGAGACGGCCGTGTACTTCTGTTGTATAGAGGCACTCCAGAACGCCTGCCAGCACGCCGGTCCGTCGGCGAAGGTGACCATCGCCCTCCACCAGGACGACAACAACCTCGTCTTCGAGGTGTCCGACGACGGGCCTGGGTTCGACCCCGACGAGCGGACCTCGGGTACCGGTTTCGTCAACATGGGCGACCGTCTGGGAACCCTTGGCGGCAGCGTGCGGGTGGACTCGGCACCAGGGCGGGGCACCACGGTGAGGGGGACCGTGCCCGTACAGCCAAGCGGCGACGGCGGGGCCGAGGTCTCGCCACCGGAGGCGACGTCGCCAGAGGCGGCGATGGCCCCGGCACCGTCGGCCGACACCGGTTCCTAGAACCGCCATCGCCGAACCGGCGGGCGATCAGCTCCGCAGGGCCTGCGTGATCTCCTCCGTGGTCGCGCCGCTCTCCCGAAGGCGGTTCACCAGCTCCTTGAGCTGAACCTGCAGGAGGTCGATCTGGGCCTTGGTCTGCTTCAGCTCCGCCAGCAAAGCCTCATCGACCGGCATGCCACGACGGTAGCCGCGTCATCCGGCGCGCACGATGGCGAGCACGGCCAGGTAATGGGCCAGCGCCCCAACGACCACCAGGGCGTGGAAGACCTCGTGATAGCCGAACACCGTCGGCCACGGGTCGGGCCGGCGGGCGCCGTAGACGATGCCGCCCGCGGTGTAGAGCAGGCCGCCGACGACCACGAGCGCCATCTGCCCATCGGAGAGGGCCCGGGCCAAGGCCCCGATGTCGACCAGCGCGATCCATCCCACGACCACGTAGACCACGGCCACGAGCGGATAGGGGGCGTAGAGCCAGATCATCCGGATGGCGATTCCGATCAAGGACGCGACCCAGACCACGACCAGCATCACCACTCGAGTCCTGCCCTCCATGGCCAGGGCGATGACGGCGGTGTAGGTGCCGGCGATGGCGAACAGGATGGTGGCGTGGTCCACCCGCTTCAGTCGCCGCGTGGCCGTGGGTGAGAGGCGGCCGCTGTGGTAGACCGCGCTCGCGGTCAGCATGGCGGTGACACAGCACCCGTAGATGGCAACCACCAGCCGGCTGCCCGGGCGGTATGCCACAAACGACAGCGCGATGAACAAGAGGATGAAACCGACCGCGCCCCAACGGTGGATCACACCGCGGAAACGGGGCCGCTGCGGCGGCGGATCGCAAAGCGCCTGGCTATGCTCGCCCGGCCCGTCCACCGCCCGGGAAGCGTTCAGGAGGACTACCGCTCGACCGGAGCGCCCACCAGGGAGCCGTACTCGGTCCACGAGCCATCGTAGTTCTCCACGTTGGGGAAGCCGAGCAGCTCGTGCAGGGCGAACCAGGTGTGCGCCGAGCGCTCTCCGATGCGGCAGTAGGCGATCACCCCGCGGTCGGAGGTGATTCCCTGGTCCTCGTAGAGCTTGCGAAGCTCGTCGGCCGACTTGAAGGTGCCGTCCTCGTTGGCCGTCTTGCTCCAGGGGATGTTGGCCGCGCCCGGGACGTGGCCGGGCACCTGAGCCTGTTCCTGGGGCAGGTGGTCCGGAGCGAGCTTCTCGCCCCGGTACTCCTCGGGAGAGCGCACGTCGACCATGGCCACCTTGCCCACCTTGCCCAGCACCTCGTCGCGCAGAGCCCGGTACTCGCCGCGAACGGGACCGCTGACCTGGATATCGGTCTTCTCGTACGACGGCACGTCCTGGACCATCTCGCGCTCCTCGAGCTCCCACTTCTTGCGTCCGCCATTGAGCAGCTTCACGTTGTCGAAGCCCAGGTAGCGCAGCACCCAGTAGGCGTAGGCGGCGAACCAGTTGTTGTTGGCGCCGTAGAGCACGACCGTGGTGTCGGGACCGACGCCGGCGTTCTGGAGCACCTTGGAGAGGCCCTCCTGATCCACGTACTCGCGCTGGGGGACGGCATGGAGGTCGTTGAACCAGTGCCATCCGAGGGCACCCTTGATGTGGCTCTTCTCGTAGGCGGAGGTGTCCTCGTCGACCTCGAGGATCCGGATGTCGGGGTCGTCGAGGTGCTCGGCAAGCCAGTCGGTCTCGACCAGTGCGTCGGGGTTTGCGTAGTCAGCCATGGCTACCTTCCTTGTCTTCTCTGAGTCCGTGAAAACCTACTAGTCCGGTCAACTCTCTTCGAACCAGGCGATGCGCTCCCTCAGCCTCACCACCTCGCCCACGACCACGAGCGCCGGTGAGCGCACTCCGGCTTCGTGGGCGGCGTCAGCGAGGCGGCCGAGCTCGGCCGTGACCACTCGCTGGGCGGCATTGGTGCCGTTCTCCACCACGGCAGCGGGGGTGCTCGGGCGGCGTCCCCCTTGCACGAGGGCGCTGGCGATCCGGTCCAGGCCCGCCAGCGGCATGAGCACCACCACGGTGTCGACGGCGGCGCCCAGTCTCGGCCAGTCGACGTCCTGGTCTCCGGTGCAATGACCGGTGACCACGGCCACCGACGAAGCCAGCCCTCGGTGCGTAACGGGTATGCCGGCGTAGGCCAGGGCGGCGAAGGCCGAGGTCGGCCCGGGAACCACCTCGAAGTCGATCCCGGAGTCGGCCAGCGCCTCGGCCTCCTCGCCGCCACGGCCGAACACGAAAGGGTCGCCACCCTTGAGGCGCACCACTCTCAGGCCCTGGCCCGCCAGCTCCACGAGCAGGGTGTTGATCTCGTCCTGGGGCACGGTGTGGTGCCCGGCCTGCTTGCCCACGAAGACGGCCTCCCTGCCCTCCACCAGAGACGGGTCCACGAGGCGGTCGTGAACCAACACGTCGGCGGCGTCGAGCAGCTCCCTCCCCCGCACGGTGAGCAAACCCGGGTCGCCCGGCCCCGCCCCCACGATGGCCACCCTTCCCTTCGCCGGAGCTGCGGACGGAGCGACGTCTTCGGACAGGCGCAAGACTTGCTCGAGCTGCTCGTCCAGCACCGCGCCCAGCCGCTTGGCCAGGGCAGGGGCCTTGCCGCCGGTGGAGACGGCGATGGTGACCTCGTCGTGGCGCACCACCGAGGGCACGGCGAAGTGGCTGTTGCTCACGTCGTCGACGGCGTTGACCAGGACGCCCCGCTCGTCGCCCTCCTTGAAGACCTCCGCATGGACGCTCGGGTCGTCGGTGGCGGCAACGGCCAGGAGGGCTCCGTCGAGGTCCCCGTAGGCGTAGTGCCTTCGGACCAGCTCGACCAGACCGCGGCGCCAAAGGTCTTCGAGACCCTCGGTGGCCTTCTCGGTGACCACCACCACCGCCCCTCCGGCATCGAGCAGGCCCCGGCACTTGTGCTCGGCCACCGGACCGCCTCCGATCACCACGCACCGGCGCCCCTCTATGTCGAGCGTCAGCGGGTAGCCGAAGGCCATGTCAGCCGCTCAAACGTGCAGCCCGCATTCGGTCTTCGACGAACCGGCCCAGCGGCCGTCGCGGGCATGCTCGCCCTCTTCCACCGGCCGGGTGCAGGGCCAGCAGCCGATGGAGAGGTAGCCCTTGGCCACGAGCGGGTTGACGGGCACGTCGTGGTGGGCCACGTAGCGGGCCACGTCGTCGTCGGACCAGGTGGCGAGGGGGTTGAGCTTCACCAGCCCCCGCCGGTCGCGGCTCACGACCCGAGCGTGGGACCGGGTGGGTGACTCGGCGCGGCGAAGCCCGCTCATCCACGCCAGCTTGGACTCGAGGGCGGCGTCCAGCTGCGCCACCTTGTACGCCGAGCAGCACGCCGTCGGGTCCTTCTTCCAGAACTCCGCCGGCTCCGATGGCGGTCCCATTACCCGCACGTTCAGCCCGTAGTGGCGTTCCACCGTCTCCAACGTCTGCATGGTCTCGGGGAAGTGGTAGCCGGTGTCGATGAAGACGACGTCGATCGAAGGCTCGGCCCGCACGGCCAGGTCGACGAGCACGGCGTCGGACATGGACGCGGCCAGGGACAGCCGGGGATGGAACTGCTCCACTGCCCAGGCCACCACGGCCTCGGCCGGCTCGTGCTCGAAGCGCCCGTCGAGCTCCTCCAGCTCGACGTCGCTCAGCTGGGCGTCGCTCGGCTGGGCGTCGCTCAGCGAGCGTGCAGTGCCTGCCACACCGCCTCCGCCGACTCCTCCACCGACTCGCCGGCCGTGGCCACGGTGACCTCGGGGTTGGTGGGGGGCTCGTAGGGGTCGTCCACTCCGGTGAGCCCACTGATCTCCCCGGCACGCTGGCGGGCGTAGAGGCCCTTGACGTCGCGCTGGGCACAGACCTCGACGGGCGTCGACACGTACACCTCCAGCAGGCGGTCGCCGTGCAGTGCCCGCACCTCTTCGCGGACCGACCGGTAGGGGGCGATCACCGAGCACAGGACCGTGACGCCGTTGCGCGACAACAGGTCGGCCACGAAGCCCACGCGCCGGATGTTCTCGTCCCGGTCCTCCCGGGAGAAGCCGAGACCCTTGCACAGGTGGGTGCGCACCACGTCGCCGTCGAGGACCTCGACCTTGCGCCCTTCGTCCATGAGCCGCTTCTCGAGGGCTCGGGCGATGGTGGTCTTGCCCGCCGATGGCAGGCCGGTGAACAGCACCGTGACACCGCGCTCTTGACCGTCGCTCGTCTGCTCGTGCTGGCTCATGACGCGTATGCCTCCTGGAGGATGACCGCCACTTCGGGACGGGTGAGCTCGGGGGGCGGGAGCTCCCCGGCGCTGAGGAGCTCGCGCTGCCTGGTGCCCGAAAGGTGAAGGTGCTCGGACTTGTCGTGCGGGCAGGTCTTGGCCGAGGCCACCGCCCCGCAGGCGTTGCAGTAGAAGCTGTGCTCGAAGGGGACCGGGACCACGCCCAAGGCTTCCTGGCCCAGGGAGAGCAGCAGGTTCTGGGCCTCGTAGGTGCCGTAGTAGTCGCCCACGCCGGCATGGTCGCGCCCGACGATGAAGTGGGTGGCCCCGAAGTTGGCTCGCACCAGCGCGTGCAACACCGCCTCCCGGGGCCCGGCGTAGCGCATGGGCGCGGCGAACAGGGCCAGAAGGGCGCGGTCGGGCGGGTAGTAGGACTCGAGCAGGGCCTCGTAGCAGCGCAGGCGGACGTCGGCGGGAACGTCGCCATCCTTGGTCTCGCCCACGAGGGGGTGGATCACCAGGCCGTCCACCGTCTCCAGCGCGCACTTGGTGAGGTACTCGTGCGCACGGTGGATCGGGTTGCGGGTCTGGAAGAAGACGACCCGTTGCCAACCTCGCTCGGCGATGGCCGCCTTCACCTGCGCCGGAGTGGACGGGTGGCGGTCGAAGGGAGCGGACAGGGAGAGGTCGGCGTCGACCTGCACCTTGCCACCCAACCGCCACGGCCCAGAGTCCAGCACGGCGGCCACGCCCGGATGGGCCGGGTCGTCGGTGCCGAACAGCGACTTCACGTCGGTGGCAGGCTCGGTGCGGTACAGCTCAGGGTCGGTGACGGTCCCCAGAAGCTGCCCTTCTGGACCCAGCAGGTCGACCGACGACGCCCCTCTCACGGCCGACGCCACCTCTTCGTTCAGGGACGGGGCGATGGGGAACGGCCACAGCGGGCCGCCGCCCAACTGCATGTCGGAGACGATGGAGCGGTGATCGGCCTCGCCGGTGAAGCTGGTTAGGGGGGCATAGGCACCCCAAGCCAAAAGACGAAGGTCGGATCGATCGCGAGGGCTGAGCGGCACGGAAGGCATAAGGGAGGCATTCCTAGCATTTCCTGACAAAACTGATCAAGTTTGTAAGGAATCGCTCTCCTCCCGCTCCCTTGGGCAGGACTCGCCCTTGTTCGAGGGTGAGCAGTCATGGTAAGACATGAAACAGCGTGCGGGGGCTCTTCCAGCTCGCCGTGTGCGGGCGGCCCAGCAGACTTTGTGATCCCTGGAGGGACAAGGTGCGAAGCCGCCGCGCAGCGCTGTTCGTGGTCACGGTGTCGGTCGTCACAGCGGTGGTCGTACCGCTGTTGCTCTTGGGAGGAGCGCCCAGGTCGGTCCCCCGGGCCGGGGCGGAGGTGGTTCGCGCCGGAGGCTTCGCGGCCACCGTCACCGGCCATCGGGGCTGGTTCGGTAGCTACGACTTGGCCGGCCTGGGTCCG
>JADDQT010000068.1 GCA_016781225.1 Actinomycetota bacterium | reverse complement strand
CCCGTGTGGTCGCGCAGGTCGACGAAAGCCAGGTGCTCACCGTGCTCGCGGCGGCTGGCGACCCAGCCGCACAGCGCGACCTCGGTGCCCACGTCGGCGGCCGTGAGCGCGCCGCAATAGCTCGTGCGCATCGACATCAGCGAAACGTCGTTCGCGGGGGCATCAGCGAAGCTCGCCGAGCTTCTTCCGTACGTGCTCGACGAGGGTGCCCCGATCGGCGCGCTCGGCTTCACCCTTCTCCTGCAGCGTTCGGATGCTGGCCTCCCCATCCTCGAGCACCACGGCGAGGGGCGCCTCCGACCGGAGGGCCGCCTTCATCTGCGCCTTCCACGACCGCTGGTCGAAGGCCCGGTCGGTGCGCAGGCCGGCCGCCCGGAGCTCGGCGGTGACGTCTCGGGCCTGCTCCCCTCCGGTGGTGTCGAGGACGAACACGTCGAGCCCCAAGCCGGGAGCGGGGAAGACTCCTTCGGCGTCACAGGTGAGGAGGATGCGCTCGATGCCGAGGCCGAAGCCGATGCCCGGCGTGGGTGGTCCTCCGAGTGACTCCACCAACCCGTCGTAGCGCCCTCCTCCCCCTGCCCCGCTGTGGGCGAACTCGAGGGCGTCGGAGGTGAACTCGAAGGTGGTCCGGGTGTAGTAGTCGAGCCCGCGTACGAGCGACGGGTCGAGCTCGAAGGCCACGCCGAGCGCAGTGAGCCCTGCCGTCACCCGCCCGAAGTGGCTCCGGCACTGCTCGCAGAGATGGCCCACCATGCGCGGAGCATCGGCGGCGGCGGCTCGGCATGCGTCCCGCTTGCAGTCGAGGATCCGCAGAGGGTTCTCCGCTATGCGGTCTCGGTGCTCCTCGCAGAGCCGGTCCGCCCGGGCCTCGAGGTAGCCCTGGAGCTGGTCACGGTACGCCGGCCGGCAGGCGGCATCGCCCAGCGACGTGAGCCGAAGGCGCACCCGGGTGAGGCCCAGGGAGGCGTAGAAACCCGCCGCCAGCGCCATGACCTCGACGTCGAGGTCGGGGTCGTCGCTGCCCAGGGCCTCGATGCCCAGCTGGTGGTGCTGGCGGTAGCGGCCGGCCTGTGGTCGTTCGTAACGGAAGATGGGCCCCACGTACCAGGCCTTGAACGGCAGCGTCGGCCGGCGCTGCACGTAGGCCCGCACCACGCTCGCAGTTCCCTCGGGTCGCAGGGCCAGCCGGCGGCCGCCCTTGTCCTCGAAGTCGTACATCTCCTTGCGCACGACGTCGGTGCTCTGGCCCAGCCGCTCGAACACGCCCACGTCCTCGAACATGGGAGTGATGGCGGATCCGTAGCCGGCTCGCGCCACGTGCCCGGCGAAGCGCCCCACCAACGCCTCGTAACGCGACGATTCAGGGGGCAGGACGTCGAAGGTCCCCGCGGGAGCCTGAAAGCCGGGCACGCCGGCACGTTACCCGGACCAACCTCTGGTTCTGTCCTCGTTATGTCACCGGAATCCAACCCCAAATGGTCCGATCCGAACGGGGGACGCCGTTCTTCTTAGGAGAGGCATCGGCCGCGCCGACCATTTAGCGAGGAGAGCTTCGCCCCCGGGGAGGCGCATGTCTGACAGCAGTCACCGTTCCGACCACTGGGCAGGCCGGCGCGGCGCCGCGGGACTGGTGCGTGTGGCGGTCTTTCCCATGCCCATCGTGGCATCTGTCGCGGCAGGAACAGTGGTCGGTCGATCTCTCCCGAAGCGGGATACGACGTCGGGATTGTTGGCGTCATGGTGCGGGCCGTGACCGAGCTGTTGGACGAGGAGCTGGAGCTGGAGCCCGCCGAAGCCATGTTCTCGGGAAGCTAGATGCCAGAACAGGAGCCCGCCCGTACGAGGTGGCAGGGTCACCCGATCCGCGCCTTCTTCCTGCGGGTGCTGGCATTCGTCACACCTATCGGCGCCGCGATTGGCGTAGGTGCTGTCGCCAAGCAGATTCTGCCGCCGCCGAAGACCACTGTTCTCCTCATAGGTTGGTGGGCGCTGTTGTGCGCCCTGGCGACGGCGACCCTTCTGGGCGTTGATCGCTTCGCCCGGCGGCTCTTGCCTGTTGCCGCCCTCCTGAAGCTCTCGCTTCTCTTCCCCGACAAGGCCCCCTCGCGGTTCAAGGTGGCCCTCCGGGCCGGCAACGCTCGCCAGCTCGAACGGCGTATCGAGCAGGCCAGGGAGCAAGGTGCCTCCGACAACTGGGTTTGGGATGCCGAGACGGTGCTCGAGCTGACGGCGGCACTCAGCGCGCACGACCGGCGGAGTCGCGGTCACTCAGAGCGAGTACGAGCGTTTGCCGACCTCCTCGGAGAGGAGATGCGGCTGGAGCCCGGTCAACGTGACCTGCTGCACTGGGCTGCGCTGCTCCACGACATCGGAAAGGTCACTGTTCCGCCCGAGATCCTGAACAAGCCCGGGAAGCCAACCCAGGAGGAATGGGAAGCGCTCAAGCGCCATCCTCTCGAGGGCGAGAAGCTGGTAACGCCCCTCGCGGAATGGCTGGGTGAGTGGACACGGGCGGTGGGTGAACATCATGAGAGGTGGGACGGCAACGGCTACCCGCGCGGTCTGAAGCAGACCGAGATCTCGCTAGCTGCTCGCATCGTCGCCGTGGCAGACAGCTTCGAGGTGATGACGGCCGCCCGTTCGTACAAGAAGCCCGTTCCAGCAGAGGCGGCCCGACGCGAGTTGGGCCGCTGTGCCGGCTCCCAGTTCGACCCAAGCGTCGTACGGGCGTTCCTCAGCGTCACCCTCGGCCGCTTGCGCCTGGCCATGGGACCTTTCTCATGGTTGGCCCAAGTGCCGGTCGCCGGCAGGGTGCCATTGGTTCCGGCCTTCGGCACCGTCGCCAGCGCCCTGCTGGCTGCGGGAACGATGCTGTTGGGAGGGCTGGTCGACGGGTCGCCGCGGTCTTCCACTTCCCCGATCGAAGGAACCGCCGCCACCAAGAGCCAGCAGCGGGGATACACATCGCCGACACCTCCGGGACCCGTACCGCCCAACGAGTCGAACCAGGACGGCCAGGGCCAGCCCTCGCCGGCTGTCACCGGCGATCCGCCGGTTACGCCCCCACTCCTTCCCGGCTTACCCATACCCTCGGGCTCCACGGGGAAGGGGGCGGTCAGATCGAGACCAGAGTCGCCATCGACTGGTCAGGTCCCGGTTCCTTCTCCGCCTGCTGCGGTCGTCCTTGCTCCCACACCTCCGCGGGCCGAACTGCCGCCCACCAGCCCGCCTTTACCGCCTCCCTCTCCGCCTCCTCCGCCGCCTCCGGCGGTGACGTCACCCACCATCACTTCAGGCCCAGGGGCCAGGGGCAACGCCTCCAGCCCGACCTGGGCTTTTACCGAGGCGGACGGAGCCCGCTCCACATGTCGGCTGATGAGGGATTCCAGTGTGGTCTCCGCGCTGGGGCCATGTTCGAGCCCTGCCACCTACGACCTGTCTGGTCAACCGGACGGCACGTACACCTTCAGCGTCCGACAGAGCGACGGAGCCGGCAACTCCTCCACCTTTGCCGTCTCCGAGTACCTCCTCGACCGCTCTGCTCCGCCTCCCCCGGCCATCACGTCAAAGCCGGCGGCGGTCAGCTCTGATGCCGCACCCGTCTGGGCTTTCTCCGGCGAGAGCGGATCCAGCTTCGACTGTCAGTTGATGAGAGGGGCGACCGTGGTCGTCGCCCGAGGCCCCTGCAGCTCGCCCAAGACCTATGAGATCGACGGTGAGCCAGATGCCACCTACAGCTTTGCCGTACGAGCCACCGACGCGGCTGGCAACACTTCGCCCGCCACCACCAACTCATACGTCCTGGATCGCTCGGTGCCGCCGAATCCGCTGATCTCGTCGGCGCCTGGCAGCCCCGGCTCCTCACTCACTCCTACATGGGCCTTCAGCGGTGAGGCAGGAGCGAGCTTCGAGTGTCAGCTGAGCCGGGGAGGCACTGCGCTCTTAGGGCTGGGCCCCTGCAGCTCAACCCGGACGTACGACCTTGTTGGCCAGCCGGAGGCCCTTTACAGCTTCGCCGTGCGCCAACTGGACGAGGCCGGCAACGCCTCTTCCTTCAGCACCGCTGACTATCAGCTCGACCTGTCGGCGCCGACCGCGCCAACGATCACCTCGGGGCCAGGGCCTACCGGCGCTGATGTAAGTCCCAGCTGGACCTTCAGCGGCGAGACCGCAGCCAGCTTCGAGTGCCAGATCAGTCAAGGCGGTACGGTCATCTCGCCACTCTCTGTCTGCACCAGTCCGGCCACGTTCAACCTGAGCGCTCGGCCCGACGCCATGTACACCTTTGCCGTCCGCCAGTTGGACCAGGCCGGCAACCTCTCCTCGTTGAGCACCGCCGCCTACGACCTTGACCGCTCGGCGCCGGCTGCCCCAACGATCACCTCGGGCCCCGGACCCACTGGCGCTGACGTCAATCCCACATGGACCTTCAACGGTGAGCCGGGGGTGACCTTCGAGTGCCAGCTCAGCCGCGGGGGCGCAATGGTCGCTGCGGGGCCCTGTACGTCAGCTCATGACTATGACCTGACTGCCGATCCTGATGGCACCTACACCTTCTCCGTGCGGGCCATCGATGCTTCGGGCAACCTCTCTTCGTTCGCCACTGCCGACTACGAACTGGATCGCTCGCCACCCGCTCCTCCCACACTCTCGGCTGGCCCAGGGGCCGACGGCTCCGACCCCACTCCCGAGTGGGCTTTCACCGGCGAGGCTGCGGCGAGCTACCAGTGCCAGCTGATGAGAGGCGCCACAGTGATCTCAGCCCTGGGGCCTTGTACCAGCCCGGCTGCCTTCGACCTCAGCGCTCAGGCAGACGCCACCTACACCTTCAGTGTCCGCCAGAGCGACGGAGCCGGCAACCTGTCTTCGTTCACCACCGCCGACTACTCCCTGGTCCGGCCGCCACCACCTCCTCCGACCATCACGTCCGGTCCAGCGGCCATTGCCGCTGACGGCAGCCCTGCATGGGCTTTTACCGGCGAGGCCGGAGCGAGCTTCCAGTGCGAGCTGACCACTGGCGCCACCGTCATCTCCTCTCTGGCTGCCTGCAGCTCACCTCAAGGCTATGACCTCAGCTCCCAGCCCGACGCCACGTACACCTTCAGTGTCCGCCAGCTCAACGGTGCCGGTACCCCGTCTCCATTCTCGACCGCCGAGTACAAGGTCGACCGATCGTCGCCGGCTTCGCCCACGATCACCTCCGGGCCCGGTGCCACCGGTTCCGACTCCACACCGACTTGGGCCTTCGCCGGTGAAAGCGGGGCCACGTTCGAATGCCAGCTGAAGAGAGGCGCCACTGTCACCTCCACCCTTGCCAGCTGTACCAGTCCGGCCACCTTCGACCTGACGGCGGAGCCGGACGCTACCTACACCCTTTCGGTCCGCCAGGTCGACAACGCCGGCAACACCTCGGCGTTCACTACGACCGACTACACCTTGAACCGCTCGACCCCCCCAGCACCCACGATCACGTCCGGGCCAGGGGCCGCCGGCTTCGATTCCACCCCGACGTGGGCCTTCACCGGTGAGCCCGGGGCCACCTTTGAGTGTCGGCTGATGAGGGGGACCACGGTCATCTCAGCCGTAGCGCCGTGCGCGAGCCCGGCCACCTTCAACCTAACGACCGAGCCGGACGGTACCTACACCTTCTCCGTCCGCCAGATCGGCGGATCCGGAATCCCGTCCTCGTTTGCCTCCGTCGACTACGCGTTTACCCAATTCTGAGCTCCATGTGGCCTCGACAACCTGTGCGCAGAGCGCTGTGCGAGAGGCCATGATTCCCCCCGTCGGCTGCTAATTCAAACTCTTGTCGCGACCCGACTGGTTTGCGCTTTAGTTGGTTCGATATTCGTCCGATTGAAACAGCAGAGGGACAACCGGACGGAGGTAAAACATGCGGAAGTTGGGTCTTACCCTTCTGGCGGGAACTGCAATTGCCGCGACCACCAGCATGTCCGCCTTAGCGGATGCCAAGCTTGAAAACGCCCACAACTGCGCAGGCGTCTTCTTCAGCGAACGGGCGCCAGAGGCGGAGCGGGGCGGACAACAGGGCGACCGGGCGCGCCTTCAGGCCCTCGCTGGGGAGCGAGGCGAGAATGCACAGCTGCTCACCGGACAGACGGCAAACTGCGCCGACAACCGCCCGAATCTCCCGTAACCCGCTAGCAGTCACAACAGCCCACTCCGGCGCAATCTGTTCGCCACGGGCCATCGTCGACAAGTCCTCGTCCCGGCCGTGTGACGAAGCCGCTACCGAGCAGGCTCACTTCGCCTCAATTTGATAAGCACCGTCGATGGCGCCCCGTCTTGGGCATCGCGTCCGCGCGTCAGTGCTTCAGGCCCTGGCGGTATGCCGGTACGAGTCCGAGCCACGGGACTGACGCCTTTCGCCTTCTGGATCGGCAACTCTGGTCTCATCGTTCGTTGCGCCCTGTTCCTTGAGCACGCCGTCCACGAACGCCGTCAACTCGTCTGCACTCAGGCTCTTGAGGTGGGCAACCCTCGTATGGGGGTCTTGGTCGGGTCCGCTCATCGCAGGTTCGGCTCCTTTCAAGGGAAGTTCGGGGCCAGCGGTCGATGGTGCGAAGCACAACGGAGGACCACGCCGCCTGAACATCGTCCGAGTCACGGCGCTGTCCACTTGCCCGCCCCGTCAGTTGCCGCCAACAAGCTTGCTCCCGCGGTAGCAGCAACTGCCAGGGCGAGCTCCTCGCAGCCATCGAAGGCGCCACTCCGGCGGGAATAGAAGCCGAGCGCTCCTATGACCTGGCCACCAAGCGTCAACGGAACGGCAATGCAACTCCTGATACCCCGCCTTGAAGCCGCCTGACCGAAGTCCTTCCACCACTGAAGCTCTCTGTCGCTCGCCGTGAGCACCTGCAGCTGGCGCATGGCATCAAGGCTCGGACCAGCGTTCACAGCGCACTGGACCCGGTTCATCTCAGGGGGCAATCTCAGTGGTGTTTACCAGCGACAGGGGCCCTTCGGCCCTCGCCTGGATGACCCCCATCCCATCGCACCGAGGGCCTTATGGGCGGGACGCGCTGTCGCCAGGAGCCTGCTCTCGGGGGGGTCGGGCGCGCCCCCCGGAGCCGAGCACAGGACCATCGGCCCGCAGTCCAAAGTGGTTGCTTCCTTGGCCATCGGCTCCCTTGGATCTCATAGCGCGGCCCTGCTGGGCCGTTGCGCTTTGAGGGTAACCAATCCCGCCATTCGCAGATAAGTGGCAAGCGGGACAGTGTCAACAACACCCACCCGGTGAGCCCTTCGATTGGGCCTGCGGCTCAGCCCTTCGGCGGCAGCGGCGGAGCGGCCACTGGCGCCTTGCCGGCGAGGGCGGCCTCGAAGCAGGGCTGGCACAGCTCCCTGCCGTCCAGACGGCGGACCCTGCTCTCCATGGTGGGCTCGGCGCAGAGGGCGCAGTCCAGCGACGCCAGGATGCGAGCTTGCGGTGGCGCCACGACGTCGACCTCCCGCACGTCGTACAGCTCCTCCAGCGGCATCGACGCGATGCTCGCCGATCGCTCTTGCTGGATCGAGAAGAACCGCTCTCGCTCCTGCGGGGTGGCGCTGCGAGCGCGGACCTTGGCGAACAGCTCGTCCCACTCGGGTGGGCGATGCCACCCTCCCGGCCTTGAGCTGATGCGAACGCCATACCCGTCGGAACGGTGCACGAAGGTGTAGACGTTCTTCCCGTAGTCGCGGTGGACGAGGTTGCCCTTGCCAAATGTGCATCCCGTCATGAACTGGACGGCGTCGACCCCGCACATGTCCGTCTCGACGATGGCCACGACCTCCTCGTCCGCGGAGTGGGGACCTATGCGCTCCAAGGCCACCTCGGCGGCCCTGATGCCCATGGCCAGGCCCGGGCACATGTGGCCGTGGAAGCTCACCACCTGGTCGAGGGTCTGAGGATCGGTCCGTGTACCGGTCACTGGCGGCTCCTGTCCTGAGCCTGGCGCAATCACTGTCTCAGAGGAATACTGTGAGCGACCGTCGTCTAGGGGGGAGCCTCGATGCCCAAGCGGTTTGCTGTCCTGTGTGTCGCCACCCTTCTCATGGCTGCCGCCTGCAGCAGTAGTGATGACAACGCCGAGAACGGTGGAAGCGGCGGCACGGAACCGGCCCGGGGCGGGACCCTGGTGGTGGGCCTGAGCGCTCCCCTGCCGGCCCAGAACACCCTCAACCCGGCGGTCAACACCCAGGGCGGCATGCAGCTGGCGGCCGGTCACCTCTTCAACGGGCTCGTCGAGATCGACGACAAGGCCAAGCCGCTCCCCGAGCTGGCCACCAAGTGGGACGTTCGCGATGGCGGGCGCACCTACGAGTTCACCCTGGCCGAGGGCGTGAAGTGGCACGACGGGAAGCCCTTCACCGCCGCTGACGTCAAGTTCTCCTACGAGGCCGCGCTCCTGCGCAACCACGCCCGCACGCAGTCGTCCATCGGGCCCGCCCTGGCCCAGCCGTGCGCCGCTCCGCCTGCCGCCCCGAGCTGTCCCTCGATCGAGGCCACCGAGGCCTCCGGTGGCCAACCGGCGAAGGTGGTGTTCCGCTTCGCCAACCCTTATGCGCCGATGCTCCAGCAGCTCACCCACACCGACGGCGCCATCATTCCCAAGCACGTCTGGGACGGGAAGCCGCCCCCCACCGCGGCAACTCCCTGGCCGCCGGGCCAGAACCCGGTGGGCACCGGGGCGTTCAGGTTCGTCTCCCACGACGCCTCGGAGATCGTGTTCGAGCGGAACCCCGACTACTTCCGCAAGCCGCTCCCCTATCTCGACCGGATGGTCCAGCGCGTGGTCCCCACGCCGGCGGCCCAGGTGCAAGCCCTCACCGCCGGGGAGATCGACTGGCTGGGCAACGTGCGCGGGCAGGATCTGGCTGCGCTCCGAAGCAATCCCAACGTCAAGGTGGACACGGGAAGCCAGAGCGCGGGGGGCTCCACCAACT
Source organism: Actinomycetota bacterium (assembly GCA_016781225.1). Taxonomy (GTDB): domain Bacteria; phylum Actinomycetota; class Acidimicrobiia; order Acidimicrobiales; genus YB1-3. The sequence goes on along the minus strand of JADDQT010000068.1, from coordinate 269 downwards.
GCATCCTGAAGCTGACCTTCAACCTCCAGCAGGAAGGTGTTCCCCCGACCCAGGTCCGCCAGGGCTCGGCCCCTGCCCATCCGGTGCTCGGTGACGTCCGGGTCAGGCAGGCCATCGCCAGCTCCTTGAAGCTTGACGAGTACCCGGAGAAGGTCCTGCAGAACGACGGCGGGCGGCTGGCCACCGGACCCGTGCACAGCGCCATGGCCTGGGCCCACGCCGATGCGCCCATCCCCAAGCTGGACCCCACCCGTGCCGGGCAGTTGCTC
>JADDQT010000067.1:5141-9210 GCA_016781225.1 Actinomycetota bacterium | reverse complement strand
GCTCAAGGAGGGGAGACAGGCGTCCTACTGGGCCTCACCCTGAGCTGAAGGAGACCGTGACCCGTAGAGCCTGGCCACCTTCTCCTGATGCGGACCCAGCTTCTCTTGGCGTGTGGCGCTCGTCGGTGGCTCGCCCCAGGGCATCTTGGCAACGAACAGCCTCGGGACGTTGACGAACGCTTCATCGTCGGTCACCTTCACGATGGCGTCGAGCGGGATGAACGTCTCTCGCTCGAACACCAGGCCCCGTGGCACGACCATGTAACCGGGCGTCTCGGCATCGCCCTCGACCACCTCGTTGACCGTGCCGATCTTGAGGCGGTCAGAACCGAAGACGCTGTATCCCTTCTTCGGGACGGGGCTGGCAGTGTCCACAGCAGCCAAGAACTCCTCCACTTCGAGCACGGCGTTTCCGATGAGCGGGTAGTTCAGCCGGATCGATGCCTCGTAGGCGGCGAGGGTGTCAGCCCCAATGGCGTCACGCAGGAAGGTGACGTCGTAGCCGTGCTCCATGGCATGTCGCCCGGTGGACTCACAGCACAGGTTGGCGGTCATGCCTGAGATCACCAGGTGGGTGGTGCCGAGGCGAAGGAGCCGATCGGGGAGGTCGGTCTGGAATACGTCCACCCCCTTGTGCGGGAGGAGGACGACCTCATCGTCGTTGGGCTGAAGGTCCGGGTGGAAGTCGGCGCCCCAGGAGCCGGCCAGGAACATCTTGCGCTCGAACATCATGCGGTTGATGCCGCTGCGCCGCTGCAGCTCCTCGTTCTCGTAGTCCTCGGCGGTGTAGGCCATAGGAGCGAAGAGCACGGGGATGCCTCGCTGACGGGCGCCCTCGATGGCCTGCTTGAGGTGTCCCACCACGTCGTGCTTCTCGACGGTGCTCCTAGCCATGTCCCAGTCGGCGCCGCCCTCGGACAGAAAGTCGTTGACCGGGTCGATCACCAAGAGGGCGGTTCGCTCGGGCACAAAGCCGGGTGCCCGCTCGCCCTTCAACCGGTAGGTCCTACCGCAGCGGCCGTCATCGCTGATCTCGTCCATCGGACCACCTCGCTTCAAAAGTCGTTGCCAATGCTCCTACCCCGCACGCCTTGCAAGCCATTCCGATCCGCACCCGGATAGAGCTGTGATGGCGGTTGAAGGCGAGCGTGTGTGGGTACGCTTGGGGCTCGGCCGAGAGGACAATGCCACCGTCCCCCCCCGGTCACCGTCCGAATGCCCACAGTCGAGGTGTTCGCCCGCCCCGACGGACGCGGTGGTCCTAGTCGTTGCTGCAAGTGCCGCCGCCGCCTCTCTACGTCCGGAGCGTCACCGCACGTCGAGAAACTCTCCGCGTGGGCCGCGAAGTCCAGAGTTCAGCAAAACGTACACTTGACAAAGTAACCGTACGAAAGGCCCGCCATTCAACCCGTAGGCGTCGAGGTGCCCATTGTGTGGCGAGGCCGGCGGTCGCGCGCCTTCGTTCCCACCCTGCTCGCCGAGCGGGACCTCACCCTCGGTGCCGAGACCGTGGCACGCGCCGCCCGGGCGCAAGCTGCCGTCGAGCACGGCGCCGAGAGCATGCCGGAGGACTTCGCGGCGCTGGCTCGGCTGCTACTGCGCGCTGAGGGAGTCGCATCCTCGTTCATCGAGGGCGTCACCGCCCCCGTCGTCGACATCGTTCTTGCCGAGGCCCGCGAGCGCACCGGTCCATCGGCGGCGGCATGGATCGCCGCCAACCTCGCCGCCGTCACGGAGGCGCTCGAGGAAGCGCAGGCCGGCCAGCTGACGGTCGAGAGCCTGTGCCGCTGGCATCGGACGCTGATGACGGGAAGCCCGACGCCTTCGCGCCACGTCGGTGTCGTCAGGGATGAGCAGGGATGGATAGGCGGGACCTCGCCGCTCGGCGCACACCTCGTCACACCGCCGCCCGAGCACGTGCCCGACCTCCTCGACGACCTCGTCGGCTACGTGAACCGGACCAACATCGACCCGGTCACCCAGGCGGCCGTCGCCCACGCGCAGTTCGAGCTGATCCATCCCTTCGCCGACGGCAACGGTCGCGTTGGGCGTGTGCTCATCGCGTGGATCCTGGTTCGCCGTCTTTCACTGGTGACACCGCCGCCGGTCAGCACTCGTATCGCTGCCGACGTCAGCGGCTACAGCTACGGCCTCGTGCTGTTCCGCCTCGGCGAGCACGAGCGGTGGGTGCAGTGGTTCGCGGACGCGGTCTCCGGCGCCGGCCGCGCGCAGCAGGAGCTGGTCGTCGCCGTGGAGGAGCTGCGGCGCTCATGGGAGGAAAGGCTGGCCGCACCGAGGGAGGGCGCGCGCCGCCTCCGGAGCAACGCCGCCGCATGGCGTGTCCTCGAGCTACTGCCGCGTCACCTCGTGCTCGCCGGGCCAGTCGTCGCCGTTGAAGTCTGCGAGCGCTGCGCTGCGAGACCTCGTTGCCGCGGGTCTTCTCGTCGAGCATGGGACCGTTCAGACCGCAGGGCCGGGCCGGCCGCGCCGGCTCTACACGAGTCCGGAGCTGCTGGGGCTCGCTGGGTCCAATCCACTTCGGGGACGACCCGCTTGAGCACACGACATCTAAGGGATCTTCTTAATGGACAGCCCGGAATCGGGTCCCTGAGCCGAACGTAGACCGGCGCGGCTGACGACCGAAGGAGAAGCGATGCAGATCAAGCCCAGGAAGCCGACCATGAAGGGCCCAGCGGAGTGGTTCACCGGCGAAGTCTGGATGGACGGCATCGCCCAGGGTGAAGAGCCGTCGCGCCTGAACGTCAGCGCTGTGCACTTCACGCCTGGTGCGCGTACTGCCTGGCACTGCCACAGCCTCGGCCAGACGCTCTACGTCACCGAGGGCGAAGGTCTCGTCCAGTCCCGGGGGGAGCCGATGGTCACCATACGGCCTGGCGATGTCGTCCACACCCCCGCCCACGAGTGGCACTGGCACGGCGCCACACACGACCACTTCATGACGCACCTTTCGATCACCGAAGGCGACATGGAGTGGGGCCCGCACGTCGGCGACAGCGAATACCGCGGCGAGGGCGATTAGCCCGTGCCAATGCTCGAGCTGTTCGTCAGGAGCGGCCGCGTCGGCCGTGGAAAACGCCGGCCTTCCAGCCGATCCAGCCCGCTAGGGCAGCCACGGCAACGAGTTGGAGGAGATGGAGGACGGACCACACCGCGGCTATGACCTGGGAGACGACGACGAGTATCGCTATGACGGCAACGACTCCGATGCCAAGGCCGATTCGCCCCTTTCCCGGAACCCGTGATGGCAACCGCGAGCTTCGGTCCCCTTCCGGCGGCGTGCTGGAACCTGGATCGAGGACTCGACAGATCTCGCACATGCGCTGGTCGAACCCGTGAGGGCACTGCGAGGCCGTCACGCCTCGACCCTCCCCGCGCCGGCGGCCTGATTCTCCGAAGGCGGCACGGTCGCCATCTTGGCGCACGCCCTGCTCGCCGTCGCCTTTGGCGCAAGGCTGTCGGCGTGACGTGCGGAATATACCCCCTGGGGGTAAAGTTGGAACCTTCCGAGGCGACGGAAGGAGCGGTGATGAGCAGCAATGAGCGTCACGGCCAAAGTGGGCACGGCGGCCATGGAGGTCACGGAGGCCACGGCGACCACGCAGCGATGTTCCGCTCGAAGTTCTGGTGGAGCCTGATCTTGACCCTCCCGATCGTCGTGTACTCCGAGATGATCCAGCACTGGCTCGGGTTCTCCCCGCCGAGCTTCCCCGGTGACTCGCTGGTGGCGACCGTGCTCGGGACGGTGGTCTTCCTCTGGGGCGGCCGGCCCTTCCTCGAAGGGGGGCTGGCCGAGGTGCGCTCCCGCCGGCCGGGGATGATGCTGCTCATCTCCATGGCCATCTCGGTGGCGTTCGTGGCGTCGGCGGCTACTTCCCTCGATGCGCTCGACCTCGAGTTCTGGTGGGAGCTGGCCGCTCTGATCACAATCATGCTTCTCGGCCACTGGCAGGAGATGAAAGCCATTGGCCAGGCGCAGGGAGCACTGGCGGCGCTGGCCGAGCTCCTGCCCGACGACGCCGAGCGCGTCGGTGTCGACGGCGAGGTGGAG
>JADDQT010000067.1:0-5079 GCA_016781225.1 Actinomycetota bacterium | reverse complement strand
CCCGGCCGATGGCTCGATCGTGGAAGGCGAGGCCGAGCTGGACGAGTCCATGGTCACGGGTGAGTCACGCCCGGTGGCCAGGGGCCCCGGTGACCGGGTCGTCGCCGGGACCGTATCGACCGACTCGTCCATCCGGGTGCGCGTCGATGCCGTTGGAGACGACACCGCACTGGCCGGTATCCAGCGCCTGGCCGCCGAGGCACAGGCGAGTGGCAGCCGGGCCCAGGCCCTGGCCGACCGCTTCGCCGCCCTCCTCTCCTACGTGGCCGCCGGAGCCGGCGCCCTGACATTCCTTGCATGGGCCGGCCTGGGCCGGGTGGACGACGGGGTGGTCCGCACCGTGACGGTGCTGGTCATCGCCTGCCCCCACGCCCTGGGGCTGGCCATCCCGCTGGTGGTCTCGCTGTCCACCGCGGTCTCGGCCCGTGCCGGGATCCTGGTCAAGGACCGCCTGGCCTTGGAGCGGATGCGGGACGTCGATGCCGTGCTCTTCGACAAGACGGGCACGCTGACCAAGGGCGAGCACACGGTAACCGGAGTGGCCGGCGTAGGTATCGACGAGTCCGAGATCCTTTCTCTGGCCGGAGCGGTGGAGTCCGACTCCGAGCATCCCCTGGCCCGCGCCATCGCGGCCACCGCCCGAGCACGGGGTGAGCTGCCCTCAGCCCAGGACTTCCGCTCCATCACGGGGCGTGGAGTGGAGGCAAGTGTCGACGGCCGGCGCTACGCCGTCGGCGGCCCTGCCCTCCTGCGCGAGCGGGGGCTCGAGGAGCCCGCCCAGCTCGCCGACGAGGTGGCGGCGTGGAAGGCGCGAGGCGCGGCAGTGCTGTACCTGGTGCGAGAGGACGTCGTCGCCGGAGCGCTGGCCCTCGAGGACGAGATCCGCCCCGAAGCCCGCGCCGCCGTGGAGGAGCTGCATCGACTCGGCATCCGGGTGGTGATGATCACCGGCGACGCTCGCCAAGTAGCCGAAGCAGTGGCCGCCGAGCTCGGTGTGGACGAGGTCTTCGCCGAGGTCCTCCCCGAGGACAAGGACGCCGCCGTGGCCGAGCTGCAGGAACGAGGCCGGACCGTGGCCATGGTGGGTGACGGAGTCAACGATGCGCCCGCCCTGGCGAGGGCGGACGTGGGCATCGCCATCGGCGCCGGAACGGACGTGGCCATCGAGTCGGCGGGAGTGGTGCTGGCGTCGTCCGACCCTCGCGGGGTGGTGGGAGTCATCCGCTTGTCGAAGTCCAGCTACCGCAAGATGCTGCAGAACCTCACGTGGGCCGCCGGTTACAACATCGTGGCCATCCCGCTGGCCGCCGGTCCTGTCGTGGGCGGGCATCGACCTGGCGCCCGCCGTCGGTGCTCTGCTCATGAGCGGCTCCACCATCGTCGTGGCCCTCAACGCCCAGCTCCTGCGCCGGCTGGACCTGCGCCCCGAACCGATGCCCGAGCGGCGTTGGGAACCGGCGCGAGCCATGGTGACGACCGAGGGTTGACTCCCGGCCTCTCTATGATCGAGACGTGGCCGGATCGACGCCCGGGGAGGCGAGGCCCATCGCCGCCGTCTTCGAGATCCCGGCGAGCTTCATCGAGTCCTACGACCGGAGCCTGGAGGTTGCCGGTTGCCGGGACCGGTGCGGGTCACGCTGCACCGTGTCCACAACATCCTCTGACGCCGGTCCCCGGGAGTGCTCAGAGAACCCTCGGGTGCTCTGACGGGTAGCGGGCGGTGACGGTGCGGACGGTACCGGACTTCGAGCGCATGACCAACGAAGTGGTGGTGGCTCCTCGGCTGTCGTAGTGGACGCCCGACACCAGCTCGCCGTCGGTGATCCCGGTGCAGGCGAAGAAGCAGTTGTCGCCCTTGACGAGGTCGTCGGTCCCGAGGACCTGGTCGGGGTCGATGCCGGCATCGACGATCTTCTGGCGTTCCTCGTCGTCGCTGGGTGCCAGTCGAGCCTGGATCTCGCCTCCCATGCACTTCAGGGCGGCGGCGGTGATGACCCCCTCCGGCGTACCGCCGATACCGAACAGGATGTCGGCGCCTGCCTCCGGCCAGCCGGTGGAGATCCCTCCGGCCACGTCGCCGTCGCTGATCAGCCGGATACGGGCGCCGGCCTCGCGGATGGCGGCGATGAGATCGTCGTGGCGGGGCCGTTGCAGGACCACGGCGGTGACGTCACGGACCGACTTGCCCAGGGCCTTGGCCACCGCCTCGAGGTTCTCGGCGGGAGAACGGTCGATGTCGATCGAGCCGGCTGCGACCGGGCCTACCACCACCTTCCTCATGTAGAAGGTGGGCCCGGGGTCGAACATGGTGTCCTCGTCGCTGGCGGCGATCACCGAGAGGGCGTTGGCCTGGCCGAGCGCGGTGAGGGTCGTGCCCTCCACGGGGTCCACGGCGATGTCCACCTTGGGCGGGACGCCGGTACCGAGCTCCTCACCGTTGAAGAGCATGGGCGCCTCGTCCTTCTCGCCCTCGCCTATGACCACCACGCCGCTCATGGCCACGGTGTTGAGCAGCTCACGCATGGCTTCCACGGCGGCGCCGTCGGCCTTTTCCTTCTCCCCTCGGCCCATCCATCGTGCCGCGGCCAGGGACCCCGCCTCGGTGGCCCTGACCAGTTCCATGCCCAGGTTGCGATCGGGTACCTCAGTCTGTTGTTCGCTCACGGGCGCACGGTAGCAGTCACCGCCGCTCGCGATCCCTCCGGAATGCAAACCGGCGATCCGGCCACCGTGGCCCGGTGGCCGTCGTCATGCTGCCCGTCACGCCCCCCGGGCGACACCCCTCGCAGTGGCTCCACCGGCAACCGGCTCCCGCCGGGCGACGAGACCGAGCATCTCCTCGTCGAAGGGCAGCAGCCGGCCCGACGGCATCACGATTGCGTGCCGGGGAGCCAGCTGGGTGACGAAGTCCACGTCGTGGCTGACCAGCACCACCGTGCCGGCGAAGTGCTGCAATGCGGCCAGCACTGCCTCTCGGGAAACGGTGTCGAGGTTGTTGGTGGGCTCGTCGAGGAGGAGCAGGTTGGCCTTGCCGGCGACGAGACGGGCAAGGGACAGCTTCGTCTTCTCTCCTCCTGAGAGGGTGGAAGCATCTTGGGCGGCGACGTCACCTACGAGCCCGAAGTGGCCGAGGATGGCGCGCAGCTCGGTGATCGACACCCCCGACGAGGCGGCAGCCTGCATCACCTGGAGGACACTGGCTCCGGCCGGGATGTCCTCGTGCTCCTGGGAGTAGTACCCCACGGTGACGTTGGAGCCGAAGCGGGCGCTGCCCGCGTCGGCGTTGAGCACGCCGGCCAGGCAGCGGAGAAGTGTGGTCTTCCCGGCACCGTTGGGCCCCACCACCAGGAACACGTCGCTCCGGCCGACCGTGAACGCCAGGTCCACGAGCACGGGGTTCTCACCGAGCCGCTTGCTGAGGCCCTCCACTTCGAGGACCACGTCGCCGGCGCGAGCCGGTTCGGGGAAGCGCACCTTGAGGGCTCGACGCTTGACCTGAGGCAGGCCCTTGGCCTGCTGGTCGCTGATCCGCCCGATCCTCTGCTCCAAGGACCGGCGCCGCCGGGCGGAGGTGGCGTTCCCCTGCCGGAACTTGTCGGCCGTGCGCTGGAGGCGGGCGATCTCCCGCTGGGCGTTGCTGGCCTCGCGCTCCACGGCCGCCTCCCGCTGCGCCCGCTTTCCGAGGAACTCCGAGTAGGTACCGCGGTAGATCTCGAGCTGCCCCCGCTCCAGGGCGAAGACGCGGTCGATGGACTCGCTCATGAGCTCGATGTCGTGGCTGACTAACAGAAGGGCGCTGCGGGACGTGCGGAGGAAGTTCATGACGAAGGACTTGGCCTCGGCGTCGAGGTGGTTGGTCGGCTCGTCCATGACCAACACGTCTGCCCCGGCCAGGAGGAGGCGGGCCAGCTCCAAGCGCCGGCGCTGGCCGCCGGACAGGGAGCCCACCTCCTGGAGGAGCGCCTCCTCGTCGAGGCCGAGCCCGTAGGCGATGCGCTCAGCCGTCGGCTCCAGCTCATAGCCACCGCCCAGGCGGAAGCGCTCCTCCAGCTCGCCGTAGCGGTGCACCGCCCCGTCGAGGGCGGAGGCGTCGTCGGCGGCTCCCGCCTCGTGGAGCTGCTCCTGCACCACGGAGAGGTGGTCGCGCACCCGGGCCAGCGGGCTGGCTGCGAGCAGATGGTCGTAGGTGAGCAGGTGCCCGACGTCGCCACGGGGCGTCGTGTCCTGAGGCAGCCATCCCAGATGCGTCGGCCGGGTGACCGTACCTCCGGCAGCGGAGATCTCTCCGGCCAGCGTTCGTAGCAGCGTGGTCTTCCCGGCCCCGTTGGGGCCGACCAGGGCCACCTTCTCACCCTCCTTGACCTGGAAGCTGGCGTCCTCGAGCAGGACGCGGGCGCCGATCTCGATTCGAAGCTGTGAGGCGTGCAGGGTCATTGGGAGCTCATGGCGGAAGGGCGGCCCGGCTGCGGGGACTCGAAGGGCAGCGTCAGGGAACGGCGGGCGATCACGGCAACGGTGTTCTGTCCGCCGGGTCGCTCAGTGTAGCGGTTGCCGCCCAGCGGCAGTCAGCTTCGAACCAGAGTCAGCCGCAAACCATGGTGGACGGATCCTCGCCCCGGAGAGTCAACACACGCCTTACCGCCTCGTCGAGACGAGCTTCGGGCAACCGCCCGGCTCTCACCGCGGCGACGACGCCATCTCGCATCGCCGTTGCCTGGTCACCCTGGTTGGCGAGCACCATGTCCGCGCCGGCGACCATGGCCATCACCGTCGCCTGGGGTATCGACCACTTGTCGGTGATGGCCGACATTCCCAGGGCATCCGTGACGGCCACACCCTTGAAGTCGAGCGACCGCAGCAACCGGTAGGCGCCGGGCTCCAGGCTGGCTGGCAGCGGACCGAGCGCGGGGTAGGTGACGTGGGACATCATCACCACCGGCACGCCCGCCCGGAAGGCCGGCTCGAAGCCTGCAGCGGCAAGGGACTTGAGCCCGTCCAGAGGGGTGTCGGAAACCACCCGACCGTCGTGGCTGTCGGGGAGCCCGCCCTGGCCGGGGAAGTGCTTGGCGGTGGGCGTCA
>JADDQT010000066.1 GCA_016781225.1 Actinomycetota bacterium | reverse complement strand
CCGCCTCGCTGGCGCCCGCCTCCTGGGCCTTGGCCGCCACGTCGGGGGCCTCGTCCTCCGCTTGGACCGCGACGCCGCCGGACGGGCCATCGGTGTCGGACTCGCCCTCCCCGTCAGCCTCGCCATCGGCCGCTCCCTGGCTGTCGGTCGCCTCACCGGGGGCCGAAGGGCTGAGCACCGCCAGCCTGGTGCCCACGTCGACCGTCTCGCCTTCCTGCACCAGGATCTCCGATACGTAGCCGCCGGCGGGCGAGGGCACCTCGGAGTCCACCTTGTCGGTGGAGACCTCGAAGAGCACCTCGTCCTCGTCCACCCGCTCGCCCACCTCCTTGGCCCAGCGGGTGATGGTCCCCTCGGTGACGGTCTCCCCCAACTGCGGCATGGTGATGTCGGTCATCGCTCCCGTCCTCCACTCATGCGTGCAGGCTCCTCCCGGTCATGGCCAGCACCGTCTCACCGAACACCTCCGACAGGGTCGGATGAGGCTGGATGTACTGAGCCACCTCCTCCGGTGTGGCCTCCCAGTTGACGGCCAGGTAGGCCTGGCCCAGCTGCTCGGTGACCCACGGTCCCACCATGTGCACGCCGAGGATGCGGCCCGCCTTCCCGTCGGAATCCTTCTCGGCGATCACCTTCACCATCCCCGCCGCCTCGCCCACGATGAGGGCCCGACCGTTGCCCCCGTAAGGGTCGACCTTGACCACCACGTCGTAGCCGGCCTCCGTGGCCGCCTCCTCCGACAATCCGGCGAAGGCGACCTCGGGGTGGCAGTAGATGCACCACGGCACCGAGGCGTGGTCCACCGGCACCGGAGACTCACCGAGCATGTCCTTCACGGCGACGATGGCCTCAGCGAAGCCAACGTGGGCCAGCTGGGGGGTGGCCACCAGGTCACCCACAGCGTAAACGCCCGGCTCCGCGGTGCGGCACCGCTCGTCGATGCCCACGAAGCCTCTCTCGTCGACCTCGACGGCCGTGCCCTCGTCCAACAGGCCGTCGGACAGTGGCCGGCGCCCGACCGAGACCACGACGGCGTCGGCGGTGACCTGCTCCCCTTCGCCGAACAGCACGGTGGTGGCCTCCGCGCTCGGCTTGTGGCCGTTCACGGTGACACCGGTGCGAACGTCGATCCCCCGCTTGGCGAAGGACCGGGCCACTACGTTCACCACGTCCTTGTCGCAGCCGGGAAGCAGCTTGGGCAGCGCCTCCAGAAGGGTGACCTGCACCCCTAGGTCGCTCATCATGGAGGCGAACTCACAGCCGATGGCGCCGCCTCCGATGACGACCGCACTGGCGGGCAGCTCCTCCCGGGCCAGCAGCTCGTCGGAGGACATGACGAAGCGGCCGTCTACCTCGAAGCCGGGGATGGTGCGGGGGACGGAGCCAGTGGCCAGCACCACGTGGTTGCCCTGCAGCTCGGTGCCGTCGCTCACCCTCACCGTGCGGTCGGGGCCAAGCCGGCCCGTACCGATGAAGGTGGTGATCCTTCGGCGCTTCATCAGGGTCTGCAGGCCCTTGTGGAGCTGGTCAACCACCTTCTGCTTGCGCGCCTGGCTGACCGAGAAGTCGAGGGTCGGCTGCTCGGCCTGCACGCCGAACTCCTTGGCACCGGCAACGGTGCGGTACACCGATGCGGTCTCCAGGAACTCCTTGGCGGGGATGCATCCCCGGTGCAGGCAGGTACCGCCAACCTTGTCCTTCTCCACCACGGCAACGGAGAGCCCCGCCGAGGAGGCGTACAGCGCCGCGGCGTAACCACCGGGACCGCCGCCGAGCACGACGACGTCGAATTGCTGTGCCGTGGGGACCACCTCCTCGCCGGGTGCTACTCGAGATCCGGGCTCAGCCTACTGATCGGCCCTACCCGTCCAGCTGGAAGCGCCTTGGTACAGCGATGCTGTACTAGCGGGCGAGCATCGTCACCTGGACGGCGAAGGCGACGAGGATGGCCAGGCCCGTCAGCAGGGCGGCGATGATGAGCTTGCGGGTGCTCACGGTTTGCTCTCCGATTGGGACTGCGAGCGGGTCACGGGCGGGACCTCTGGGCGGTAGGCTAACGACGAAGCGCAGGGGAGCTCGGCGATCCGGGCTGAGAGGCGAGAGCAGCTCGCGACCCTCACCGAGCGACCGGTCCGACAACGCGGGCCGAGGAGGCGCACGATGGCAGTCGACCCGATCCTTCAGGACCCACTGGTCGCTGACCCCCTCGTCATAGGCGGCAGGGAGTTCGGCTCCCGACTGTTCCTCGGTACCGGCAAGTTCCCGTCCAACGCTTCGCTGAGCGACACCATCGCCAGCTGCGGCACGGAGATGGTGACGGTGGCGCTGCGCAGGGTGGACCCCACCGCGGAGGAGGACATCCTCGACAGCCTCCCCGCCGGCGTGCTGCTGCTCACCAACACCAGCGGCGCCGTCGACGCCGACGAGGCCATCCGCCTGGCCCGCCTCGCCCGGGCAGCCGAGCTTCCCGACTGGATCAAGCTCGAGGTCACGCCCGACCCCCGCTACCTGCTGCCCGACCCGGTGGAGACGCTGAAGGCGGCCGAGGTCCTCTGCGCCGAGGGCTTCACCGTTCTGCCCTACGTGAACGCCGACCCCGTGCTGTGCAAGCGCCTCGAGGAGGTGGGCTGCGCCACGGTGATGCCCCTCGGCTCGTGGATCGGCTCCAACCAGGGCCTGCGGACCAAGGGCGCCATCGAGATCATCGTGGACCAGTCGCTGGTGCCCGTGGTGGTGGACGCCGGGATCGGCGCCCCGAGCCAGGCCGCCGAGGCCATGGAGCTGGGAGCCGACGCCGTGCTCGTCAACACCGCCATCGGCACCGCCAGGGACCCGGCGGCCATGGGAGCGGCCTTCGCACTGGCGGTCGAGGCAGGCCGCAAGGGGTTCCTGGCGGGGTTGGCGTCAGAGCGCCGGACGGCATCGGCCAGCTCACCCCTCACGGGCTTCCTGTCCTCCTCGTGACCCTCTCCCCGGTCGTCCTCGAGTCTCGGCCGGATGGCGTGCCCGAGGGCACGGCGGCCGCGGACCTCCTCTCCACCGATCTGGCTGACCTGCGGGCACGGGTGGACGCCGCCACTCCTGCCGACGTGGAGCGGGCGCTGCGCTCGTCCCGCCGGTCGCTGAGCGACTTCGCCGCCCTCCTGTCGCCACCGGCCGCGGCCCGGCTCGAAGACCTGGCCCAGCTCGCCCACCGGACCACCGTGCGCCGCTTCGGCCGCACCATCCACCTCTTCGCCCCTCTGTACCTGTCCAGCGAGTGCGTGAGCACCTGCACCTACTGCGGCTTCTCGGCCGCCAACCAGATCGCCCGCCGCACCCTCTCGCCGGAGGAGGTGCTGGCCGAGGCCCGGTCGCTCACCGGGCGCGGGTTCCGCCACCTCCTGCTGGTGGCCGGCGAGCACGCGCGGGTCGTGAGCAAGGACTACCTCGTGGAGTGCGTGAGGGAGCTGGCCGCCGAGGTCCCGTCGATCTCGGTGGAGGTGCAGGTGTGGGACACCGACACCTACCGCCGCCTGGTCGAAGCCGGTTGCGAGGGTCTTGTGGTCTACCAGGAGACCTACGACCGGAGCACCTACGCCGGCGTTCACCTGAAGGGCAAGAAGCGCAACTACGACTGGCGGCTGGCCGCCCTGGATCGGGGCGCCGAGGGGGGCATGCGCCGGCTCGGCCTGGGCGCCCTCCTGGGCCTGCACCACGACTGGCGGTCCGAAGCCCTCGCCGTCGCCGCCCACGCCCGCGCCCTGTTACGCCGGGCATGGCGCTGCGAGGTGTCGATCTCCCTCCCCCGCCTGCGCCCCGCCGCCGGCGGGTTCGAGCCCTCGGACCCGGTCGACGACCGCCAGTTCGTGCAGCTGCTGTGCGCCTTGCGGCTGCTCCTCCCCGACGTTGCCCTGGTTCTGTCCACCCGCGAGGAGCCGGCCTTTCGCGACGCCGTGCTGGGCCTGGGCGTCACTCACCTCTCGGCGGGCTCGCACACAGAGCCCGGCGGGTACGCCGACCCGAGCGACGCCGAGCCGCAGTTCCGCACCTCCGACAACCGCTCCCCCGCCGAGGTGGCCGACCTCGTCCGGGCCAACGGCTACGACCCGGTGTGGAAGGACTGGCAGCGGTCGTAGCCGCCGCCCGAACACGGGCCGGTTGCAGATGAATGCTCGTTAGGCTCGTCTAACGGTCGCTCGCGGCTGCGGGCGTGCTCACGTGGATGATCTTCTGGATGCGCCGCCAGGCTCGGGCCATCAAGGGCGAGCTGGAGCAGAAGGTGGACGAAGCGGTGCTCACGGCCAACCCGAGCCGGGCGGTGGTGGCGGTCACCTTCCTGGAACGCTGGCCGACAATGTCTATGACCTCACGGGCGCCACCTGGCTCACGCAGCAGCGCGAGGTGGGCAAGATGCTTGCCGCCCTGTTCGGATGGGACCCCCGTCCCTCCCTCGAGCAGGTCCTGGCGTGGATCGGCTACTTCGTCCCCGTGACCTACCTCTTCCTGCACAAGCCTCGACAGCGGCCGCCGGCGCCCGATGCCAGGTCCGATCAGCCACGGACCGAGCCCGTCGCCGCCGGCGTGCCACATTGACCACGAAGGGTGACGAAAAGGTCTCAAGCACTCGTGGACCCCGGCCGATCATCTTCTCGTGCCCAAGCGCTCCGCCCAGATGCTGACCCTCCTGGCCGACGCCGCCAGCCTCATGCTGGTATCCAACGCCCGCACCGGACCCTCTGGCCTGCACTCCAGCGCTGTCATGCAGCAGGAGAACGAGAGCCGACCAGCGTAGGGGGCGTTGCATTTGGTGCTGTTCGCAGCACAATGCATGCATGGCTTCGATAACGATCCGGGACGTCCCCGACGAGGTCCGCGACGAGCTGGCGGCCAGGGCCGCAAGATCGGGGCGGTCGTTGCAGGAATACCTTCGAAGCGAGCTGTTGGAGTTGGCGCGGCGCCCCGATGCGCGTGAGCTGATGGCCCGCATCCATGAACGAAAGCAGCGGACCGGTGGGGAGCTGCCTGCCGAGAGGATCTTGGCCCACCGCGATGAAGCTCGCAGTTGACGTTGGTCGTCGATGCGTCCAGGGTGGTCGCCGGGCTGGTGGACTCGGGCCTCGGCGGCACTTGGGCCGAATCATTCCTGGCCTCCGATGCCCTCGCCGCTCCCATCTGATGCCGGGCGAGGTGGCCAGCCCTGCGCTGCTGCGGCATGGTCGTGCTTCACAGAATGTTGTTCGTAACTCGCATCGAGGTAGTGAATAGATGGGTGGCCGACACCGGGGATCTGAGCTCGCCGCCGGCGGTGGCGGCAACCGACGTATCGTTTGAGCTCATGGCACGGCCGACCCATGGCACTGTCCATGAGAGATCGCGCACCCTGGCACGATCAGTAGCCAGTGTCACTCCTCACCTGCGACCAGACGGACAGGGCGGACACCGGTCATGTCGCGGTCCAGCCATCGTGTGACCGCCGGCTGGCAGCAAAACGAGGATTAGGACCGCGTGCATCTCCTCGACCGGATCGACTACGCCCTCGAAACCAAGACCCTTAAGGCCGAGGAGTTCGAGCGGTTTGCGCAAGATGTCCTTGGCGCCGTCTACCCGGGCCTTGTTCCCATCGCCGGTGGGACCGACTGGGGACGCGATGCCGACGTCCCCAGCTCCGACGGCTCATCGTCCACGCGGGTGGTTATCACCCGCTCGAAGCAATTGAAGGGCGTCCAGGACAACCTCCGGCGCAGCCTCCGGAGCCTCTCGACCCACGGTCAGAGGGCGGAGAGGATTGTTCTCGCCAACCTGGCCGTGCTCTCCGCCCGCGACCGCGACAGGCTTGAGAAGACCGCCGGCAGCTACGGGGCGACCATCGTTGCCTCCTATGACCGCGTCTTCTTCGCCCATCGCCTCCGCCAGAACGGGGAATGGCGGCGACGGCTGCTCGACATCCCCAGCGACCCCATCGCCGTCGCTCGCCTACCAGCCGAGCTCACCGACTCGTCCTGGGTCCGCATACCGCTGGTCGGACGCAACGATGAACTCGCGGCGCTCACCGCTGACACAAGCGACGTCGTGGTGTCGGGCTCACCCGGATGCGGAAAGAGTCGGCTGCTCGCCGAACTCGATGATGCCGTCTTCGTCGACCGCGACGCGACCATCGGTGTTCTCCTCGACGATCTTCGCCTGCTTCAGCCCTCTCTCGTTGTCATTGATGACGCCGGGGATCGCCTCGACATCGTCCGGCAGGTCCGAACCGGCCGAGGTCAGGAGCCCGACAACCTTCATTTTCGAATCATCGCCGTTTGCTGGCCCGACGAGACTGAGACCGTCTCCGACGCCCTGCCGAATGCCGACCGAGTCGAAGTCAACCTGCTCGAACGAGCGCTTATGGACCAGATCATCCAAGGCATGGGCGTCAGCGGCTTACTCGCCCGAAGCGAGATCCTCGCCCAGGCTGAAGGCCGACCGGGTTGGGCGGTAGCGCTTGCCGATGTCCTACTCAGCACCCGGCAGCCGGGTGCGCTGCTGTCCGGGAAGGCTCTGCTCGGCCACGTCCACCGTTACCTGCGCCGCCGCCGCATTGCCGACTCCTCCGATGCGCTGGCCGTGGTCGCTGCTCTCGGCGGCGTCGACCACGCCGAACTCCAACAGGTGGCAGCCGAACTTGGCATTTCTCAGGCAACGCTCGTTTCGGTCATGCGATCTGCCTCTCGCAGTGGCCTCGTCGACGTGACTAATACCTGGTCACCGGAGGGACAAGTGCGAACCTACCGCGTCCGTCCACCGATGCTTGCCGACGCGCTTGCCGCCGAGCGTCTGTTCGCAGAGGACGTCCCCGCAATCGACATCCTGGGATTGTTCGACCGGTGGCCTGCACATCGCGGCTCGCTCACATGTGCCGCCATCGACGCAGTGCGTCTCGACGTCACTCAGGCGCGAGGAACCGCCGCGCGGTTCTTCGAGAGGGTCATGTCCGACGAGAACGTCGCTGCCGAAGACCGCCGTCGCGTGGCTGGCCGCTTCGGCCGGCTCAGCGCCACCAACGCCAAGCAGGTCCTCGACCTTTTCCGGCCAGAGTTCGATGAGCAGATCGCGAGTTTCGACGAGACAATGGGGTGGCAGGTCGAGCCCTACCTCAAGTTCGCCAGCGATTTCGCCCGCTGGCTACTACCAGAGGCCATCCACATGCTGCTCGACGCCGCCGCTGTCGACCATCGACCGACGAACTCGCATCCACGGCATCCTGTCAGACTGCTCCAAGACCTCGTCACGTCGTTCCATCCGGAACTCGCTTTCGACCCGCGGATGCCTGTCTTCCTGATCGACGCCGCCGGCTCATGGCTCGTTGACCAAGATGGTGAGCCACGGGCGTGGGGCGCCTACGCCGAGGCGGCCACCGCGGCGCTCTCGATCAGCCGGGAAGGGTCCTACGGCGACCCTGGCCACCCAATGAGGATCAACATATTCCGTACCGTTGCCAGCCCTATACAGATCAATCTTGTGCTCGCCGAAGTGTGGCCGAACGTGCGAACCCGACTGCCCTCGGCACCAGCGACCGCGTTTGCACGGGTGCTCGACGCAATCGAGCGATGGCTACACATCGGCGCGGGCCACGACGCACCGTTCGGAAACCCACATCCGGCGGAACACATCTCGGCTGCCGCGCTCGCCGGCGAGATGATGCTCCGCGATGTTGCCGCTCTCGCCCCGGAGCGACCGGGCATCGCCGCGCGAGTGAACGCCCTCGGGTCGAAACACGGCCTTGATATCCATGTGGAGCTCCCCGCTGGACTTGAGCCATTCTTCGCTGAGATCGAGGTGCGGAAGAACCGGGAGGAGAGGCAACAACAACTACAAGACGCCGTCGCTGGCGCCGTGTACAGCTGGCATACGCAGGAACCGACCGAGGTGTGCCAGAAGCTGGTGGACCTGCGCGCTGAAATCGCACTCGCCGGGCGGTTGTGGCCCTCGCGTATCCGGATGGCAGTCGACGCCGTGGCGCTGAACATCACCGACCTCGTTCCGTGGATCGAGGCGGCGCTTGACGCGGGGCTGTTCCCCGACGCCGACGGCTTCATCGCCGAACACCGCCGGCGCGGCCGGCGGTTCACAGCAGAGCTGATCGAGCGGACTATGGGAGTCCCGGCAGCGCGCCCGGTGATGGTGCGAAACGTGCTCGGCGACCGCCACGCCGACGCGGACGAGATCAGTGCCGTGCTCCCGCTACTTACCGGGGACGACTACGGCGCCATCGAAGACTTGATCTTCGCCGACCCAGGGGACGAGCGGCTTCGACAGCTCCTCGTCGAGGCTGGACCCGCCGTCAGAGCCGCCACCGCGGCCGCGATGGCGTCCCAATTGCACGGCATAGAGAACTGGACTCCAGGCCCGCTCGAAGCAGAGTGGCTCGAAGCCCTCGAAGCCATCTTCGACGTTCCCGGAATCGCCGACTACAACTTGGAGGCTCTATTCGAGTTTGTCGCCAGGAGCCATCCGAACCGTTACATCAGTCTCCTCGAGGCAACCCAGCATTCCGAGCAGGGGAGCTCGCGGATTGGGAGCGCGACCATCCCGCTGCTGGACGCCGCCAGCCATCTTCCGTCAGAAGCGAAGTCGAAACTTATGGCCAACTTCGCGACGACATCCGAACACCGATGGGCGGTCCTCGACCACATCGTGGGCACTGACGCCAACTGGCTCGCGGGCGCACTCGACGACGGGTTGATCACGACCCGCGAAGCCCTATCAGTCGGTGGGCTGGGACCGCGACCGCCGATCCAGGACCTCGCACGAGTGCTCATCCGCGCGGTGCGTCACCGGTTGACGTCGCGCTCATCGAGCGCGCGGGCACCTGGATGGGCAACGAGTCTGACCACTACGACGGACTTCGAAAGCGCTTCGCTGGGATGGCCGAGTCCGACGAGGAGCCCATCGCCAGCGTTGGGCGCGCCGGAGTCGAGGTGTTCACCGCCGAAGCCGAGAAAGCCCGCCAGAAAGAACGGCGCGCCAGGATCCTCGGCTGGGAATAAGCGCCGCAGACGCCTCAGACGTAAATCGCGCGGCTCGCTGCTCATCGAGCGTCCGCGGCTGCTCCCCAACCACCCCCGCCGGGAGTCAGCATCCGCAGGACGTCACCTGCCTTCAGCCGGACCGTGCACTTGTCCGGAAGCCGCTCGGCCCGGTTCTGATCCCCGCCGGGCAGCAGCCAGTTCTCCCCGCTTGCGCCCGGCTCGCCGCCGGCCATGCCCCACGGCCGGGACGCCCGGCGCTCGGT
>JADDQT010000295.1 GCA_016781225.1 Actinomycetota bacterium | reverse complement strand
GACGCAAGCCGAGCCACGGCATGGCGCGCCCTGCTGGGCATGTGCCAACGCGACCTCTGGGCCACCGTTCGCCACGAGCCGGTTGCCTTCCTGAGCCAGGCCCTGCTGCAGCCGATCTTCTTCCTGTTCGTCTTCGGACGGGTCCTGCCCGAGATCGGCGCGGCCGGCAACGCCTACGGCGCCCAGCTGCTTCCCGGCATCATCGCCCTGACCCTGGTGCTCACGGCGGTCCAGAACACGGCCCTGCCCCTGGTCATCGGGTTCTCGTTCACCAAGGAGCTGGAGGACCGGCTGCTGGCACCCCTTTCGGTGGAAGCCGTCGCCGTCCAGACCATGTTGATGGCCGCCGCTCGGGGAGCCATCGGGGCGGTGCTCATACTGCCGCTGGGCCATCTCATCCTCCCGGGCGGGGCCGACCTCGGGCACGCCAACTGGCCGGGCTTCGCGCTCGTCGTCGTCTTCGGGTCCCTGGCCGGGGCCGGCATGGGCCTCCTGCTCGGCACCTCCGTACCACCCACCCGGATCAGCGTCGCCTTCGCCATCGTGCTGACCCCCCTCATCTTCACCGGCTCGACCTTCTACCCCTGGGCCGGCCTTCGCGGACTGCGGTGGTTCCAGATCCTCACGCTGGCCAACCCGCTGACGTACGTGAGCGAGGGCATGCGGGCGGCCTTAGCGCCCATCGACCACCTGCCCACCGCCTTCATCTCCCTGGGCATCAGCGCCTCCCTCGCCTTCTTCGGCTTCCTGGGCGTGCGCGGCTTCGCCCGGCGCGCCATCGGCTGATGGCGGTGGCCCCGCTGCGGCGCACGCTCTCGTCCTTGTCGGTGCGCAACTTCCGCCTCTACTTCACGGGCCAGACCATCTCGCTGTCGGGGACCTGGATGCAGGGGGTTGCCCAGGCGTGGCTGGTGCTCAAGCTCACCGGCAGCGGGACGGCGCTGGGCCTGGTGATCGCCCTTCAGTTCCTGCCCCTGCTGTTCCTCGGTCCGTTCGGCGGCGTGGTAACGGACCGCTTCGACAAGCGGCGTCTCCTCTACGCCACCCAGACCGTGGCCGGGTTGTTGGCCCTGACGCTCGGCATCCTGGTCAGCACCGGCGTGGTCCGCATCGGGATGGTGTACGTCCTGGCCGTAGCCCTCGGCTGCGTCCACGCCGTCGACAACCCGACCCGCCAGACCTTCGTACTCGAGATGGTGGGCCCAGAGGAGCTCTCCAACGCCGTGACCCTGAACTCGGTGATGGTGAACCTGGCCCGGGTGGCCGGTCCGGCAGCCGCGGGTGTGCTGATCGGGACGGTCGGCCTGGGACCCTGCTTCCTGATCAACGCCGCCTCCTACCTGGCCGTGCTGGTGGCACTTGTCCGCATGCACCCGGACGAGCTCAACCGGGGCGCACTGCAACCCCGCACCAGGGGCCAGCTCCGCGAAGGACTCCTCTACGTGCGGTCGACGCCCACCCTCTTGGCGCCACTCCTGATGATGGCGGTGATCGGCACCCTGGCCTACGAGTTCCAGGTGACCCTCCCGCTGTTGGCCAAGTTCACGTTCGACGGCGACGCCGGGACCTACGGGCTGATGACCTCCTTCATGGGCGGCGGGGCGGTGATCGGTGGCCTTTACGCGGCGTCTCGCCGGCCTCGCTCCCCCACCGCCCTCTCCTTGCTGGCCCTGGTCTTCGGCGCCGTACTGCTGGCTGCGTCCCTCGCTCCCACCTTGCCTTTGGAGCTGGCCGCCCTCGTGGTGGTTGGGGCCGTGAGCATCACCTTCATCGCCTCGGGCAACACCACCCTCCAGCTGGCGGCCCGGCCGGAGATGCGAGGACGGGTGATGGCGCTGTGGTCGGTGGCCTTTCTCGGCTCCACGCCGGTGGGAGGGCCCGTCGTGGGCTGGGTCGGCCAGCACATCGGTGCCCGGTATGGACTGGCTCTCGGGGGAGTGGCCTCCCTGGTGGCTGGTGCGCTTGCCTACCCGGTCCTGGCACGGCTCGACCGCGACGGGCATCGCCCGCCCTCCTCGGACCAAGCGGGGCTGGAAGGGGAACGCCCCGACCCTGAGCCGATGATCGACGGGGCAGGCGTGAGCGTCGGCTGACCCTCCCGGCGTGGTCCTCCGTCTGGTGGTCGGCGGGTTGCCGTAGCCTCTGGCCCTCATGGTCGTCGCTCCCCCGCCGACTCTCCCCAGGGGACGGAGCCTGACCCTGCCCGGAAGGGGGACGACGTTCGTGCGGGAGGTGCCCGGACCCACGGGCGCTCCCACGCTGCTGCTGCTCCACGGCTGGATGGCCACCGCCGACCTCAACTGGTTCAGCTGCTTTCCCGCACTGGGTGAGCACTTCCGGGTCATCGCCCTCGATCACCGGGGCCACGGCCGCGGCATCCGCACGTGGCGGCCCTTCAGCCTGGAGGACTGCGCCGACGACGCCGCCGCCCTCGTCCGCCAGATCGGTTCGGGACCGGTCATCCCTGTGGGTTACTCCATGGGCGGAGCCGTGGCCCAGCTGCTCTGGAAGCGCCACCCCGACACCGTGGCCGCCATGGTGCTGTGCTCCACCAGTCGCAGCTTCTCCGCTCAGGCGCCGGGCTCGCAGCTGTGGTTCACCAGCCTCCTGGGTCTGTCGCTCGCCGCCCACCTCACTCCCAAGCCGGTGCTGCGCCGGGTCGTGGCCAAGGTCGTCCGTCGCCGCGCCCAGCGAGTCCTGGACGAGTGGGGGCTGGCCGAGCTCGAGCGCAGCGACAGCCCCACCCTGCTGCACGCGGGATGGACACTGGGCAGGTTCGACTCGCAGGAGTGGATCACCGCCCTGGACGTCCCCGCCGCCGTGCTCGTGACCACCCACGACCAGGTGGTGAGCCCGCAGCGCCAGCGCGGCCTGGCCACCGCCATCCCGGGAGC
>JADDQT010000294.1 GCA_016781225.1 Actinomycetota bacterium | reverse complement strand
ATCCCCGAGACGTGGAACGCCTTCGAGCGCAATCGCGCCCGGGCGTATCACATCGTCTACTCGCTGATGGTCGCCTACGAGAACGTCCAGATCGCCTTTGACCTCATGGGCCAGGGCGAGAACAAGGCGGCCACGATGACCGAGTTCAGGGTGCCGCGCGACGAGCGCGTAGGGGTTGGTTTCTGGGGCGCCGGACGCGGCTTCCTGACCCACCACCTCGTCATGGACAAGGGGATACTCACCAACTACCAGATCGTGACGCCGTCGACCTTCAACGCCTCACCGACGGACCCCTTCGGGCAGCCGGGGCCCTATGAGGAAGCGGTCATGAACACCCCCATCCTAGAGGAGTTCGACTCGGGCGAGACGTTCACAGGGATCGACATCTTCAGGGCCATCCGCTCCTTCGACCCATGCATGCCCTGCACCGTCCACGTTGCCAACGGCGACAACATGATCATCCGGGATGCAACGACGTGCGCCTGTGGGGCGGGCTGACATGGCGGCGCGTGTCCTCATCGGAGGGGTCGGGTACCGCTGGTTCGGGGACGGATCGTTCGGGCTCATCGCCAGCGACGAACTAGCGCGGCTCGACTGGCCGCCAGGCATCGAAGTCGAAGACCTCGGCTACGGGGCGTTGCACGTCGCGCTCGACCTCGCCGGCGCTGACCCGCCGTACGAGCGCCTCATCCTCATTGCCGTCACGCAACGGGGCCGTGAGCGCGGACGGTTGTACCGGTTCAGGTGCGATGCGACGATGCCCCACCCCGAGGAGGTCCAAGCCCGAATGTACGAGGCCAGTGCCGGGGTCATCGATCTCGACCATCTGGTGGTCATCGGCCGCCACTTCGACGCCCTTCCGGCCGACGTTGTGACCATCGAGCTCGAGCCGCACTCTCACACCACAGGGGACGACCTGACTGCGCAGGCGCGGGCCCTGATTCCCGACGCCGTCGAACTGGTGCGCCGGGAGGTCCTCGCAACTGCCCACGCACCGGGCGCCTGACTGAGGAGGCAGACGGTGGACGCCCCGCTACTTTACAAACCCCATCCCTCCCTGTTCCCGCTGGCGCTGCTCGGCGGGCTCACCGGCACGGTGCTCGTCACGGCACTGCTGCGGCTCGCCGCCGCGCTCGGGGTGAGGGTCGTCGACGTGCCGCTGCTGCTCGGCGGACTCCTCTCCAGCAACCCCAGCACAGTCTTCGACGTTGGGCACGCCATGTTCGTGGTCACCGGCGTGTTCGTCCTGCCCCTCGTGCTCGCCCTGCTGTGGCCGCTGACGCCGGGGGACCGCTTCACCTTCCGCGGCGCGCTCGTCAAGGGAGCGCTGTGGGGCCTCGTCCTATTCCTCTTCGCCGGCATCCTGCTGCCGCTCCTCGGCGTCGTCGGCAAGGCCGCTAACAGCGGCTTCTCAGAGCCTGGACCGTTCGCACTCGCTCTGGGGGTCTCGGGACCGGTACAGCTACTGCTCGGAACCGAGATGTACTCTCTGACGTCGGCGCTCGTGGCCGGGCTGGCGCGGGGGCTCCAGCCGCTCGACGCCGTCGGTTGGGGCTGGTGGTCCCACGGCAGTGGTGAGTCACCATGACCGCCGAACGGGATGCGCCGCCTCCGGAAGTCGCCGCGGCTTTGCATCAGCTCGATGATCTGATCCAGATGTTCGCCCAGCACCCCGACGAGGACGTGCAGGAAGCGGTCGTCGGCATACTTCGCGCCGTCGACGTCCTCCACCGCGGCGCACTGCAACGCCTCGGGGTCTTCCTCGACGCCCGGTCGCTCCTGGACGAGGCGCTCGCCGATCCACACGTCGCGTTGCTGTTCACCCTGTACGAGTCGCAGGAGGATGACAGCGAGAGCGAGAGCGAGCGCTCGCGGGCCGAGGCCGCCGTCGCCCGCATTCGTCCCTACGTTGAGGAGCAGGGCGGCCAGCTCGAGGTCGTCGCGGCTGAGGGGGGTGTAGTCAACATCCGTCTCCTGGGCGCCGCTGGGAACGGCTCTGGCTCGACCACCACGCTCCCCGGGCTCGTCGAGGAGGCCTTGCGTACCGAGTTGCCCGAGTTCGTCAGGATGGACGTCTCGTCACCGCCCCAGGCACCGCCGTGCCCCGCGCAACTGGAACCGATGCTGATACCTGTGTCGAGCGTCACCGTGCGCCGTCGCGCCCGACCACCGCAGAGCGGCTGCGGGTCGGAGAGCCATGGCTGCTCCAGCTGCCGCTGACCCGCTGCGACGGGTGCTCGTCGCCTGTGTCGGAAATCCGCTCCGCGGCGATGACGGTTTTGGTTTCGCCGTCGCCGCACGACTGCAGGGCAGCTTGCCGGCGGGCGCCGACCTCATCGAGACGGGTATCGGCGGCCTCGGGATCGTCCACCAGCTGATGAACGGCTACGGCGGCCTGATCGTGGTGGACGCCGTCGAGCGGGGCTTTGCCCCGGGAACCGTCTTCGTCCTGGACCCCGAGGTCCCGGCGGTCACCGAACCGACGCTGGAGGAGTGGCGAGCGCAGTTTGCCGACCTGCATCTCGCAGAGCCTTCGCGGATCCTGCGCCTCGCTCGTGCAGCGGACGTGCTGCCCGAGCACCTCTTGGTCCTTGGATGTCAGCCAGAGAGGTGTGAAGAGTTCGAGGAAGGCCTTAGCCGCCACGTGGCCGCAGCCCTTCCCGTGGCGACACGTCGCGTCCAGGAGCTCGTCGACGAGCTTCTCGCCGAGCTGGAGTGACAGCTGCGTGATGCGCAAGGCGCTCTGGCATGAGACGGTGATCGTGGAAGGCGACGAGGCGTCGGAGCCAGTCCCCGCGCCTGGTGGGCTCCTTAAAGATCAGTCAGCATCTTCGTGGAGACCTTCGTGACGGTGTCGCT
>JADDQT010000065.1:5258-9300 GCA_016781225.1 Actinomycetota bacterium | reverse complement strand
CACCACGCGATCGTCCGTCCGGCGCCGGCCACCGCAGCCATGAGGGCGTCGGCGCCGGGGTACCCGAGCTGGTCGGCCACCCCGTCCTGCTCCTGGAGCAGGAGCCGGTCGAGGGTCTTGCCCGTGCGGCGATGAAGCTCGGCGCGCACGGAGAGGAGCACCTCCTTGGGCTCGGTGAGGACGTTCGCGCCGCCGTCGGTCCCCGAAAGGTCGACCACGGGGCTGGCCAGCGCCGCCACCTGGAGGGCATGCACGTCTCGCAGGCCCCCCCGGCCTTCCTTCAGCTCCGGCTCCAGGAGGAAGGCCACCTCGCCGAAGGCACGGTGGCGGGCTTTCACCTCCTCGGACAGGGCCGCCAACCAGCGGGCCGAGCGCTTCCGCCATCGCTCACGGACCCGCTCCACCAGCGCGGCCGCCAGGGCCGGGTCTCCGGCCACGAAGCGGGCGTCGAGCAAGCCGAGGGCCGCCTTCAGGTCCTCGCCGGCCACGGCGACGGCTTCCTTCACCGTGCGCACGCTGTGGTCCAGGCCGACCCCCGCGTCCCAGACGGGGTACCAGAGCCGCTCGGCCACCGCCTTCACGTCCTTGAGGCCCTGGTGGACGAGGACCACGTCGAGGTCGCTGCCGGGGCACAGCTCCCGGCGCCCGTACCCCCCCACGGCGACGAGGGCAACCTTGTCCTGCCCACCCAGGAGCCTGGACAGCCAGGCGTCGGCGAGGTCGGAGTAGGCCCGGCAGAGGGCCGAACCCTCGAGCCGGGAATCGGCTATGAGGCGGGCACGCTCCTCCTTGAAGCGCAGCCCGTCCGAGTTCAACGGAGGGGCCTCAGAGGGCGTCGGCGCCCATCTCCCCGGTCCGGATGCGAGTAACGCTGTCCACGTCGGTCACCCATACCTTGCCGTCGCCGATCTTCTCGGTACGAGCGGCGGCCACGATGGCGTCCACGACCCGAGCGGCTTCGGTGTCGTCGGCCAGCACCTCGACGCGGACCTTGGGCACGAAGTCAACCTTGTACTCGGCCCCCCGGTAGACCTCGGTGTGTCCTCGCTGGCGGCCGAAGCCCTGCACCTCGGACACGGTCATCCCCCGTACGTCGAGGCCGTCCAGGGCTGCCTTCACGTCGTCGACCTTGAAGGGCTTCACGATGGCGGTGACCAGCTTCATGCCCCGACCCTACCCATGGAGCCGAAGTCCCCGAGGTTGTAGGCGGTCTCCGAGTGCTGGGTGGTGTCGAGACCCGCCTCCTCGTCCGATGGTGAGACCCGCAGTCCGATCACGATGTCGATGACCTTGGCCAGCACGAAGGACAGCACACCGGAGAACACCACCACGGCCGCCACGGCCACCAGCTGGTCGACGAGCAATCCCGAACCGCCCCCGGCGAAGAGGCCGTCGAACCCGGCAGGGTTGACCGAGAGGTCGGCGAAGAAGCCGAGCAGCACCGATCCGACGATGCCGCCCACCAGGTGAACGGCCACCACGTCGAGCGAGTCGTCGAAGCCGAAGCGGAACTTGACCTGCACGGCCAGGAAGCAGGCGACGCCGGCTGCCAGCCCGATGGCCAGAGGAGACAGCCCGCTCACGTAGCCGGCGCAGGGGGTGATGGCCACCAGCCCGGCCACCGCCCCCGAGGCCGCTCCCAACGTGGTGGGATGGCCCGTCTTGAGCTTCTCGGCCACGAGCCAGCCCAGCATGGCGGCGGCAGCGGCCAGGTGGGTGTTGAGCAACGCCTGGGCAGCCAGGCCGCTGGCGCCCAGAGCGGAACCGGCGTTGAAACCGAACCACCCGAACCACAGGATCCCGGTGCCGAGCAGCGTGAGCGGCAGCGAGTGCGGGGGCATGGCGTCCCTCGGCCAGCCCCTCCGCTTGCCCAGCACGAGGACCAGGGCCAGAGCGGCAATACCGGCGTTGATGTGCACCACGGTCCCGCCGGCGAAGTCGAGCGCCCCCCGCTTGAAGAGCCAGCCGGTGGGGCTGAAGACCCAGTGGGCAACCGGTGAGTACACCACCACCAGCCAGAGCCCGAGGAACACGGTGTAGCCGGCGAACTTCATGCGGTCCGCCGTGGCCCCGGTGAACAGCGCCGGGGTGATGATGGCGAACATCATCTGGTAGGCGCAGAAGGCGAGGGCAGGGATGGTCAGGCTGAGGTCGATGCTCTCGTCGACCTTCACGTACCCGGGCAGCTGAGTGGCTTCGTTGGCCAGGTCCTTGAGGCCGGCGAAGTCGAAGTTGCCGATCCAGCCTCCGCCGTCCCCGAAGGCCAGGCTGA
This sequence comes from Actinomycetota bacterium, assembly GCA_016781225.1. Classification (GTDB taxonomy): domain Bacteria; phylum Actinomycetota; class Acidimicrobiia; order Acidimicrobiales; genus YB1-3. The sequence continues at coordinate 7,028 of JADDQT010000065.1, read as the reverse complement.
AGCCCACCAGCACCCACAGCAGGCTCACCAGCCCCATGGAGAAGAAGTTCTGCATGAGCATGCCGAGCACGTTCTTCGACCGGACCATGCCGGCGTAGAAGAAAGCCAGGCCCGGGGTCATGAACAGCACCAGCCCGGCCGAGATCAGGACCCACGCAGTGTTGCCGCTGTCGATATCCATCTCCGACAGCCTGACGACAGGGTGTTTCCGAACGGTCACCCGGTTGTTTCGCCCATGTGAACTGTGCCCACATCGGCGGGTCAGGCCAGGAGCTCGCCGATCCGGGCGAAGAACTTCGAGCGGGGAAGTACCTCGTCGCAGCCGGCCTCCCGGGCCGCGGCCAGCAGCTCGTGGTCCACGTGGCTGCCGAAGCCGATGGTGCGAGCGTCGACCTGGCGCAGAGACTCCAGCACCCCCGCACGCGAGAGGTCGACGACCACCAGGTCAGCCGCAGTACCGGCCAGCTCTTCGGGCGCGGCCACGAAGGTCACGTCCCCTGCGGCAGCGAGCCGGGAGCGGTCCATCAGGTCGGGGACGTAGGCGGCCACCCGGCTCACCGAGGCGCTCCATTCGGGGGGACACCGTGGCGCTGCTTGTGGACCCACGCCTTGGCCGCTCCCCAGGCCATGCCGGCGTCGAACAGCGACGGGTCGATGTCGGCGAACGATGCCGGGGTGAGGTCGTAGTCGTCGTCGGGGAAGCGCTCCACGGCAAAGCGGTCCCGTTCGACCGGGGGGACGCCGGCCTGGCGGAGGACCTCGGTGGGATAGCTCACGGCCTGGCGGAGGATGCTCAGCGGGTTGGTGTGCTGCTCGTCGATGTCGACTTGCAGGAGAGCCCGGACGCGGACGCCCACGTCGGCCCTCGCCCGCTTCCCCGCCTCACGGGCGGCGGCCATGGCCGCAGGGTCGGCAATGCCCCTGTGCGCCACAAGCAGGTGTTCGACGGAGCGCTCCACCCAGCGGGGAAGAGCGGCGTCCACGCCGTCGGCCAGGGCTCGGGCGTGCTCCTCCAGTACCGCCATCACCGACATGCTCGCGCGCAACCGACCGGCCTTCTGGCGACGGTACCCGCCCCATGGGGCAGGAAACCGTCGCCAGTTCGTCAGCGAGCTCGCTCAAGTACCCCTCTGACGGCGGCGGTGACCTCCTCAGGCCGGTGGACCAGCTGGTCCCACGTCACCCTGAGGACGATCCAACCGCTGGACATCAAGGCCGCGTCCCGCCCCCGGTCGGCCTCGGCGTCGAGCCAACTCGAGTGGTGACGGCGGCTGTCGGCCTCCAACACCAGCCGGGCGCTTCTATACACGAAGTCCACGCGGCCGATGGGCGTGGTCTCGTCGCCCAGATGCACCTGACGGTCGGGCGCCGGCAGCCCGGCGGCGCCGAGCACCGTCATGAGCATCCTTTCCAACTCACTCTCGGGCGGGGGTTGGCCGTCGTCTCGTTCGTCGACCAACCGCCGGAGCAGCCCCGAACCGGATCGGCCCCGCTTGCCGGCTTCGGCGAGCAGGACTTGAAGGCGGGCAGGGGTGACGAGCTTCATGGCCAGCGCGTTGGCGACGGCGCGTTCCGCCCGCTTGGGGTGAAGGGTTCCGCACAGGTCGAGCAGGGTCCTGCCCGGACTGGTCACCGGGATGCCGCCGACGACGGTGACGTGCCCGGGCGGCAAGAAGCGAGTCTCGTGCAGCGTGCCGAGCCGGGCCACTCGGCTCCGTCCTCTCAGCCTGGTTACGTCCACGGGTCCGGCCTCGAACCCGGGCAGCTTCC
>JADDQT010000065.1:0-5121 GCA_016781225.1 Actinomycetota bacterium | reverse complement strand
GCGCGCAATCGCCGGTCCACCTGGGCGTCGCTCATCCCGGCGCTCAACCCCTGGGCCCGGGTGACCAGGCCTTCCTGGCGCTCGCAGACATAACAGAGCGGATCGTTCACTCGCATGCCCCCAGCCAACCAGGAGGCTGTGACAGTCACCCCCCTTTGCTTCTGGCGACGGTTTCCGCCCCATGTCGCAGACAACCGTCGCCAGTTCGGGTGGGCAGGGTCTCCTCCTACCGGGCTAAGCGGCGGCGGACGGCGGGAGGCACTTCGTCGAAGTCGCAGGAGAGGCGCACCCGATCACCCACCACGGTCACCCGGGTGGCGCTGCACGCCAGCAGCTTGCTGCGGGGTAGCGCGACCGTGAGCCGCAGGGGACCCAGACGCAACACCAGGGCACCGTCGTTGCCCACGGCCGGGCGAGCGCTGACGTTGGCCGGGCCCACCCTGGACCGTACCTCGCCACCGCCCACCGTGACCTGCCTCCCCAGTGCCCGGCTGAGGGACGCCGCATCGAGCTCGGCGCTCACGGTGCCCCCCTCGATGGAGTTGACCGACACCTGCCGGGAAAACAAGGCGTCGCGATCCACCTTGACGTCGCGGAGCTTCACGACCACGGTGGTCAGCTGGACTGCCCGGGTGGGGACCTGGTCGAGGCGCAAGTCCACGTCGCCCGCCGAACCGGAAGCCAACAGCCGGGGAATGAAGGGAAACGAGTCGATGTCGGCTTCGATCGAACGGGCCTCGGGCACCTCGGTCCGGGCTCGGGCCTCCAGGCGGTTCTCGGCCAGGTGACTGCTTGCCACGTCGGCGCCGGCGAGGAAGAGCAGGAGGGTGGCGACGCCGAGGGCGACCCGTAGCGCGCGCACGAGTTGCGGTGTTCAGCCCTCGACCACGTCACCGAGGCGATCCACCTGTACCCCGAGGTCTCCCAGCCACTCGATGGCCCGTTCCACGGCGAGGTCGTTGCCACCGAGCTCGCAGATCATCCACCCGACGGTCTCCTCCACGTTGGCCCGGCGGATGTTGGGCATGATGTCGAACTCCCTCACCATCCGGGCGATCACAGGCTGCTTGATGAGGTGCTCGGGAAAGGTGAGCTTCACCCGCACGTTGGTCACGCTGTCGCCCTGACCGAATCGGAGAGGGCCTGGTTGAGGTTGCCGCAGCGGAACCCCTCGAGGTCGAGGGTGACATAGGTGTAGCCAGCCTGGCGGACGGCGCCCACGACGGCCTTCCGCTCCTCGAAGGCTCTGGCCAGCTCGTCGGGGTGCACCTCGAGGCGGGCGAGGGACCCGTAATGGCGCACACGGAGCTGGCGGAAGCCCAGGCTGCGCAACGCCGACTCGGCCTGGGCCACCGACGACAGCACGCCCAGGGTGACGGGAGTGCCGTAGGGCACTCGGGACGCCAGGCAGGCCGCCGCCGGCTTGTCCCACGTGCGAAGACCCAGCCGTGACGACCATGCCCGTACGTCGGCCTTGGTGAAGCCCGTCTCCAGCAGCGGGAAGGCGGCCCCCCGTTCGGCGGCAGCGCGCTGACCGGGCCGGTGATCCCCGAGATCGTCCACGTTGACGCCGAGGACCACCTTGGCGCCCTCCCGTTCGGCTAGCGGGGCCAGCGCATCCATGAGCTCGGCCTTGCACCAGTAGCAACGTTGGCCGTCGTTGGCCGAGTAGGCAGGGTTGGCCAGCTCCTGGGTGACCACCGGCGTCCAGCGCAGGCCCCACTCGAGAGCCAGGGCCCGGCAATCGGACTCCTCCTCCGGAGCCAGGGAGGGCGAGATGGCCGTGACGGCATGGGCCCGCTCGCCGAGCGTGTCGTGGGCAACCCAGGCCAGGAAGGCGGAGTCCGCGCCGCCGCTGAAAGCCACCACCACGGATCCAAGCTCTGCCAGGCAGGTTCGCAGCGACTGCAGCTGTGGATCACCCGACGGGAAGGAGGCGTCCGGCGTACCCCTCGCCGGACGGTGATGGCGCTGTTCCACGGGAGCCATCCTGCCACGACCCCCGTCCACCGGCCCGCCGGCCGTTGGGGCCGGCTGACTGTCCGGCCGAGTGGCTCGGGGGTTAACACCCGTTCGGTGCTCGCGGCGTACCGCGCCCACCTCGGGCATAGGCTCCGAACGGTGGGCAGGGAGCGACTCGGGCGTCGGAGGACAGTCCTTGGCGCACCGCTCCTTGTCATCGCCCTGGTGGTCGCATCGTGTGGCGGCGGCGGCGGCCGGGACACCCTCAAGGGCAAGCGAGAGGTGGCCATCGCCTTCGTCGGCGCCAAGACGGGCGCCAACCAGACATTCGGGCTCAACTTCAGGGACGGAGCCCGGCTGGCCATCGAGGACGAGAACCAGGGTAGTGGCGACCTCACGGTCAGGCTCAGGGAGTTCGACACCGCCGGCGAAGTCACCCAGGCTCGCGCCGTCAGCAGCCAGTTCATCGGAGACCGCAGCGTGGTGGGCGTCGTCGGTCCCCCCTTCACCGGCGAGACGAACGGCCTGGTCCGCGACCTTCAACAAGCCGGCCTGGTGATGATCGGTGCCTCGGCGGTGGACAAGGATCTTCCCTCCGCGCCGGCCAGCCGAACGGTGTACCACCGCATCGTCGCCGACTTGGACATCCAAGCGAGCGGCATCGCCGAGTACCTGTCCTCGATCGAGCGAGCGACGAGCGTGGCCTACGTCCACGACGGCTCCGACTACGGCAAGCAGTTGGCCGTGAACACGGAGATGCAGACGGCGAGGAGAGGCGTACGCACGGCGACCATGGAGGCAATCGACCCCAGGTCCTCGGACCTCTCGGCCGCGGTCAACACGATCCGTGTATCCGGAGCCGACACTGTGTTCTACGGCGGCCTGTTCACCGAGGCGGCGCTGCTGCAGAGGAAGCTCACTGAGCAGGGAGCCAACGTGAGGCTCGTGAGTGGCGAGGGGGCGCTGGACCCGAGCTTGGTGGATGCCACCCGAGCGGGGATCAGCCAGGCGGTGAGCACCCAGGGCGTGCGCCTTGCGTGCGCCTGCAACCTGCCACTGGAGTCCTCCACCGGAGCGCTCAGGGAATTCTTCAACGAGTACAGGCAGAAGATGGGCCGGGAGCCGGGCCCCTACTCGGCTGAGGGCTATGACGCGGCCAAGATCCTGATCAGGGGAATCAAGGCCGGCGGGGAGAACAGGGAGGCGCTGCTCCGCTTCGTGGAGGAGCAGCTGGGAAGGTACGAGGGCATATCCAAGAGCATCGAGTTCGAACCCGATGGGACCCTGAAGGCCAGGACCTTCGTGGTCTACGAGGTCAGAAGCGGCAGGATCACCGAGCTTCGGACCTTGACGCTGGGCTCGAGCACCGGCACCACGACCACCACAGGCGCCGGCTCGACGACATCCACCACCCGACGCCCTCCGACCACCAGGCGCCCCACGACCTCTACCACCCTGCCCACCACGAGCACCACGGAGACCACAACGGACACCCCGACGACTCCACCCTGAGCCCCGGACGCAGCCCGAGGGGTGCCGTCACTTGAGGTCTGGTGACGGCTCCCTGACACAGCTCTCACCGAGGTTCAGGCCAGACCACCGTGATACGGCACCGGGCTTCGGGACTGGCTCCTATCCTGGGTCGGCCTGGACCGGGACGGGAGCGGCATCAGCAGGCTGCGTGGTGGGCGTTGGCGCGGGCGCCGTGATGCGGAGAAGGAAGGTCAGGAGCACCTCGGGGGAGGCGACGCCCAGGCTCAGCTCGGCATACCGGGCTACGAGGACGCAGAACCGATAGGCCAGGGCGGGTTCGCAACCGTGTTCAGGGCCCGACAGATCGCCTTCGACCGCACGGTTGCCATCAAGGTGTTCTCCGCCCCGGGCATCGACCCGGACACCCGGCGCCGCTTCGAGCGAGAGTGCAAGGCGTTGGGGAAGGTCTGCGAGCACCCGAACATCGTCGCGCTGTACGACTCGGGCATCACCCAGGCCGGCCGGCCCTACATCACCATGAGCTACGTCACCGGTGGGTCTCTCGGCGATCGCATGGCCGGGCGGTGGCCCATGCTCTGGTACCAGGCGGTCGAGATCGCCATCAAGCTGGCCGGGGCCTTGGAGACCGCTCATCGCGCCGGTGTCCTCCACCGTGACATCAAGCCCGAGAACGTGCTCTTCTCGGCGTACGGCGAGCCCGAGCTGGCCGACTTCGGCGCGGCCACGATCCAGAAGGGCTCGGTCACCTACTCGGGCGTCATCACCGGCAGCCTTCCTTACACGCCACCCGAGGTTCTCGACGGTGAGCCGGCGTCGGAGGCGGCAGACGTCTATGCCCTGAGCTCCACCATCTACACCCTCTTGGCCGGTCGCCCCGCTTTCGTTCGCACATCGGAGGAGCACGTCCACGCCTTGCTCAACCGAATCCTCAGCGACCCCGTGCCCGACCTGCGCCCGAACGGTGTTCCCGACTCCGTCTGGGCGGTGCTCGAGCGAGCGATGGCGAAGCGCCCCGAGGGACGCCATCTGAGCGCCGCGGAATTCGGAATGCAGCTCCAACAGGCACAGGCCGAGTTGGGGATGCCCACCACGGAGATGCGCCTCGCCCTGGCCGATGACTCCGGCATCGACACCCGAACTGTGGAAGCCGTGATCGCAGAACCCGTGGACGAGCCGCCGACCTTGGCAGCCGCCGAGGAGACCATTGCGGCCACGCCGCCCGTGGCTCGTGAGAACGCCCCGCCCGAAGCCCCATCGGTGGCCGCCGTCGGCCCGCCTGTGGAAGAAGCACCGTTCGTCGACGACACCCGTCGTCATCCGTGAGCGACCACTGCGTCCTCCTCCCCCGACGGACCAGGCTGGTGCGAAGAGCGCACGTCCACGAAGAGCCCCCCTCATAGCGGCTGCTGTGGCCGGGGGCCTCTTGGTAGTCGGCGCCGCGGTGGCTGCGGTCTTGGCCCTAACCGGTTCGGGGTCAGGCGACGGGGCGGATCTCCAGGTCTCCGCCGCTCAGCCGCGGTACAGGGGCGAGTTGAGGAAGGACCTCACCTACGAGCTCATGGTTGCAAACGCCGGGCCCGCCGACGCCACGGAGGTCACCGTCACCGTCACCCTGCCCAAGGGCATCACCTTCAAGAGCGCCGGCCTCCCCAGCTGCAGTGCAAA
>JADDQT010000064.1:1081-9366 GCA_016781225.1 Actinomycetota bacterium | reverse complement strand
GCCTCCAAGGGGTCCAGGGGCAGTCCGAGGCCCCTCGCGAAGTCGTTGCCCGTGCCCAGTGGGACCAGCCCCATGATCACCCCGCCCAGCTCGCTCCGGTCCCACAGCCGCTGCACGGCGAAGTGCAGGCTCCCGTCGCCGCCGGCGACGACGAGGGCCCTGTCGTCCAGGCCGTCCAGCGCACGGTCCAGATCCTCGTCCCCTCTGCAGCGCAGCAGCTCGGTGCTCCCGTGTCCGGCGAAGACGCCGGCCACGGCCTCGACCTGCTGGCCGCCCCCTGACCCCGCCTTGCTGCTGGCCACCACCAAGTACTCCATCGCCCCATTCTCCCCCGGAGCTCGAGGACCTACCCGGGGCCCTCGGGAGCCGCCTCCTCGGACTGGACCGCCGTCACGGTCAGATCCTCGGCCCCCGCGACGGTGATCGCCCCCGCGCCGTAACGACGGCGCTGGCGGATCTCGAGACGACGAGCCACCCGGCTGAGGGCGAGGTTCACGGCGATGTAGAGCAGGGCGGCCGCGAACAACGACTGCAGAGGGTTCTGGAAGAACTCACCGGTGTTGCGAGCACGGCGGAGCAGCTCGGGATAGGCGATCACGAATCCGAGCGAGGTGTCCTTGAGCAGAGTGACCAGCTGGCTCACGATGGCCGGCACCATGCGACGGGCGGCTTGGGGGACGACCACGATCAGCATGGCCTGCCAGTAGCTGAAGCCCAGAGCGTGGGCGGCCTCGGTCTGTCCCTTGTCCAGCGACAGGATGCCGGCCCGGAAGATCTCTGCGAGGATGGCGCTGTTGTAGACCACCAGGGCGAGCACCACGTACCAGAAGACGGCGACGTCCACGCCGTACTTGGGCAGGGCGAGGCCTGAGAAGAGGACGAGCAGCAGGAGCGGGAAACCCCTGAAGAACTCGACGTAGGCGCCCGTCACCACCCGTACCACCGGGTTCCTGGCCAGACGGCCGAAGGCCAGGACCATCCCGATGGCCATGGCCAGCACCATGGCGAGCGACGCCACTCGCAGTGTGGCCAGCAGCCCGCCCAGGAGGAAGCGGATGACCGCTCCCTGTGTCAGCGGCTCCCAGCGTGCGGCGTCGAGCTGGCCCGTGTCGGCCAGGCGCCGTACGGCGGCGAGGACCAAGCCGGCGATCGCCGCCGCGGCGACCACCGAGATCAGCCTCATGCGTCGCCGAGCGCGAGGACCGAGTGCGTCGGCCAGCATCGGCGCCGTCATGGCCGAGTCCTCATCGCTCAGTCCTCATCGCTGGGTCTCATCGCTTGATGGCCACCCGTCGCTCCAGGACGCCCACCAGGAAGCCCGAAGGAAGCGTCAGCAGCAGGTAGGCCATACCGGCGCCAAGGAACACGGCCACGGGCCTCGCCGTGTCGTTGTTCAGGCGGTCGGCCACCTCGGTGAGGTCCACCACCGAGATGACAGATGCGATCGAGGAGTTCTTGATGAGGGCTATGAAAACGCTCCCGAGTGGGGCCACGACCGTCCTGAAGGCTTGGGGGAGGATCACGCGCACCAGCACCTGGGGGAAGGTGAGGCCGAGCGACCGGGCCGCCTCCGCCTGGCCCTTGGCCACCGAATTGATGCCGGAGCGCACCGTCTCGGCCACGAAGGTGCTGGTGTAGGCGGACAGCACGATTACCGCCGAGGTGAAGGCCGAGTACTGGATCCCGAGCTTGGTGAACCCGAAGAAGAACAGGACCATGAGGACCGTGAGGGGCGTGTTGCGAACGGTCTCCACCCAGAGCGTTCCGGCCGTCCGCAGCGGCGGTACCGGGCTCACCCTGAACGCCGCCACCACCGTCCCGATCACGAGCGCGGCGGAGAACGACAGCAGGGTGAGCGCGACCGTCGTCGCCATGCCGGCCAGGTAGAGGTCGGCGTTGTCGAGGACGAGCCTCACGTTCCGACCCGGCCGGGACTACGAGACTTGCTAGGGCTGCTTCGTGGTGGTGGTGGTGGTGCTGGTGGAAGTGGAGGTTGACGTCGACGTGGAGGTCGACGTGCTCGTGCTGCTGCTGGTGCTGCCGGCGCCGCCGCCCGTACCGGTGGAGCCCGTGGTCGTCGTGGTGGCCGGCAACGAGGAGTACCGGTCCACCTTGGGCGGCGGCTCGCGCTTGAGCCCGATGGCCCCCAGGGTGGCGTCGAACGCCGCGGCCCACTCGCCGTTGGCGTAGATCTCCTCCAGCCGGTCGTTGATGAAGTTCCGGAACACGTCGTCGCCCTTCTTGAGGCCGATGCCGTAAGGCTCGTCACTGAAGGGCGCCTCCACCAGCTTGAAGGCCCGGTCCGACCTGCTGACCAGGCCGGCCAGGATGGGGGCGTCGGTCGTGACGGCCTGGACCCGTCCGTCCCGGAGGGCCTCACCGCACTGGGAGTAGGTGTCGAACAGAGCGACGTCGGCCCGGGGCGCCTTGGCCCGCAGGTTCTTCTCGGACGTGGACCCCTTGGCCGTGCACGCCTTCTTGCCGTTGAGGTCGCCCACACCCTTGACGCTGGTGTCGTCGGACTTCACCATGATGTCCTGCCTGGCCACGAAGTAGGGGCCGGCGAAGTCGACCACCTGCTTTCGGGTGTCGGTGATGGTGTAGGTGGCGGCCACGATGTCCACCTTGCCGTCCTGGATGAACGGCTCCCGGTTCTTGGAGACCGTCTCCACGAACTCGATCTTGGGCTCCACGCTCTTGACGTCACCGCCGAAGATGGCAACGGCGATCCGCTTGGCGATCTCCACGTCGAATCCCTCGACCTTGCCGGTGGTGGGGTTCTGCTGGCCGAAGCCGACCTGGTCGTATTTGGTGCCCACCACGAACTTTCCCTTGGCCTGGATGTTGGCCATGGTGGAGCCGGCCGGGTGCGTGGGAGGAGGCTTGGTCTCCGTCTTGGCGCCGGTGTCGCTGTCGCTGCCGCACGAGGCGGCCACCATGGTCATCAGCACTAGGGCCAGCAGGTACAGGTGTCGCTTCCTCATGTCTCTCCTCGGTGTCAGAGTTCGGTGTGGAGCTGTTCGGTCAATGGGCCAGCACCTTGGCAAGGAAGTCCCTGGCCCGGGCGCTCTGGGGGTCTTCGAAGAATCGATCCGGCGATGCAACCTCGACGATCCGACCCTCGTCCATGAAGGCCACCTTGCGAGCGGCTGATCGGGCGAAGCCCATCTCGTGGCTGACGACGATCATGGTGGTGCCCTCGGCGGCGAGCTCGAGCATGACATCGAGCACCTCCTTGATCATCTCGGGGTCCAGCGCCGATGTCGGCTCGTCGAAGAGCATCACCTTGGGATTCATGGCCAGGGCCCGGGCGATGGCGGCACGCTGCTGCTGCCCGCCCGACAGCTCGGCCGGATAGCGATCCGCCTTGTCGGCGATGCCCACGCGCTCCAGCAGCTTCATCCCCCGCTCCCGGGCCTCCTGCCTGGCCACCTTTCGTACCTTCACCGGACCGAGCGTCACGTTCTGCAGCACGGTCTTGTGAGCGAACAGGTTGAAGGACTGGAAGACCATGCCCACGTCGGAGCGAAGCTTGGCCAGCGCCTTGCCCTCGTCGGGGAGGGCCACGCCGTCGATCTCTATGGTGCCGCTGTCGATCGGCTCCAAGCGGTTCAGCGTGCGGCAGAGGGTGGACTTGCCCGAACCGGACGGGCCCAGCACCACCACTACCTCGCCCTTCTCGACGGTGAGGTCGACGTCCTTCAGGACGTGCAGGGGGCCGAACCACTTGTTCACCTGCGTGGCGACAACCAGGGGTTCGCCCACGAGCCGAGGTTAGTTCACCTCCTGTTCAACGTCGCTCGATCCTGGTTTCTCGGGCGAGATGCACGCCGCCGCCAGCCACGTGGTGATGGGCACGGAAGCCACGAGCCCGATGCTGCCCACCAGCGTGCGCACGATCTCGATGGCCACCACCTCGCCGTTGGCCACCGAGGCCAGCGACTGCCGGCTGAGGACGAAAAGCACCAGCAAGGGCATCGACGCCGCGGCGTAGGCGAGGACCAGCGTGTTGACCGTGGATGCCACGTGGTCCCGGCCGATACGCAGGCCGGCCAGGTAGAGCCGCCGCCTGCCCATGCCGGGATTGGCGGCGTGCAGCTCGGCGATGGCAGACGCCTGGGTCACCGTCATGTCGTCGATGGCACCGAGGGCTCCGATGACCACACCGGCCAGCAGCAGCCCCCGGAGGTCGATCGAGCCCGCGGTGGCGGCAAGGAAGGTGGCTTCCTCGCTGGCGAAGCCGGAGAAGTCGGCGAGCTCCATGAACGCCACGCCGAGAACCGCAGTCAGGCCCAGGCTGGCCAGTGTCCCGAGCAGCGCCACGGTGGTCATGGTCCGGAAACCGTGGGCGAGGTACAGGGCGAAGAACGAGATGGCGGCAGCGCTGACCACAGCCACCCCTATGGGCGTACGGCCGTCGATGATGGCCGGCACCGCGAAAGCGAGGAGCACCACCAGGCTGGCGCCGAGGCCGGCAAGGGCGCTGAAGCCCCGCAGCCGACCGAGGACCACGACCGCCAAGGCGAACAACGCGGCCAGCCAGAAGAGCACCGACTTCCGTTGGCGGTCGGCGAACTGGTATTGGAAGCCGGGCGGGGCCGTCGGCGTGTAGCTGAGAACCAGCTTGTCCCCTGGTTTCACGTCGGGTGTGGTGCGGGACTCGGGAAAGTCGACGTCGACCCGTTGGCCTGTGTCGGGACCCTCCAGCAGGAGCAGGCTCACCAGCTCGCAGCGGATGCCCGACTCCGCCGGCGTGCCCTGGCAGGCGTCGCTTCGTATGTCGGAGACCTCGGCGTCGTAGAAGCTCGACGGCGCCCCTGCCTGCTCCACGTTCGGGCGGGCTGCCCGATCTCCGGGACGCCAGACCACCAGGCCGAGCAGGGTGATCACCGCCAGCACCCCGGCCACGGCGTTCAGGATCTGGCGCGTCCGCTGCGTGACCGGAAGGTCGTGATGCTCTGCCACTCGGTCAGCGCTCCGGGGACAGGTGCGTCGCCCGGGGCTTCGAGCTCTCTTCTCTCTTCACCAGCCCATTGTTGCCGGGCGTGGGGACCGATCCGGGGATGTGCCGCCCGGTCCCGCCTGCGTCAATCGGTTGGCTGTCCTTCGCATTGCTCGAGCTTGCCCCGCACCGCGTGGTACGCCTGAGCGTTGGTCAGCGTGACCGCGGCCTGGCCGGCCAGGGCCTCGGCCGCCTGCAGGTCGTGATAGGCGAAGGGCTTGGAACGCGAGTACAGGTTCAGCGCGCCCACCGTGTCCTCTTCGACCTTGAGGGGCAGCGAGTAGATGCTGACCATCCCTTCGTCCACCGCCCGAGACGCGAACTCGGGCCAGCGCTCGTCGCAGTCCAGCGAGTCCACGAAGTTGGCGTCGCCCGTGCGTATGGCATCCAGGCATGGCCCCTCGTCGGTTGCGTACTGGTGCTCGTCCACCCGCTCGGCGGCGTCGTCGGTGGAGGCCCAAGTGCTCACCCGGCCCTCCTCGGCCAGCGACACGCTGGCCGAGTCACATCGATTGATGACCTCCAGGGCCGTGTCTGCCACGCGCTGGAGCAATCCCTCCACCGACTCCCGGGCCACGAGGACGCGGCCCAACTCGTCGATCCCTCCCCTGTCGTTATCGGACATTGCCATGGGTGCTCCGTTCCTCGTGTCGGAGGCCTTGCCCCTGGCTCGCGCGCGCCAGCGGGCATAAGTCCCGACCGGCGTGTCTGCACTCGACTTTGATGCAAACTAACACGCCGGCCTCGCCATTTCGGGAAATGAATGCCCTGGTTGACACCGCCGTTGTCGGGTAGGACCCAGGGATGCGCCATTCGATCCTCCGGGTCGCCCGTGGAGCAGGGGCCGGTCTGGTGGCCACCATCCCCATGAGCGCGGTCATGCTCGCCGCCCAGCGCCTTGGACCGGTCGACGAGCTGGATCCCGAGATCATCACTGAGACCGGCCTCGATGCTGCGGGCGTCGAGGCGTCGGAGTCCACGCAGAACCTCCTTTCCACCCTGGCCCACCTCGGCTTCGGTGCCGGCGTCGGCGCTGTCTACGGGCTGCTGAGTCCCCGCGTGCGCCGGGCGCCTTTGCTCACGGGGCCGATCTACGGACTGGCTGTCTGTGGGGCCAGTTACCAGGGGTGGATCCCCGCCCTGGGCGTCGCGCCCCCCCTGAGCAGGCGAGGCCCGGCCCGGCGATGGATGCAGATTCTCTCCCACTTGGTGTACGGAACCGTTCTGGGCCGGCTGGCCGGCCGAAGCTCACGAGGTCGTTGACAAGGAGGCATGACGAGGCGATGGCATCCACAGGTGATGACACAGTGCACGCGGGTGGCGACGGAGACGGCGGGTCGCTGTGGATCGGGACGACCCCGGCCACCGACTACCCGGCCGTGGCGGGTGACGCCAGATACGACGTGGTCGTCGTGGGCGGTGGGATCACCGGCCTGACCACCGCCTACCTGCTCAAGCAGGCAGGAACCAAGGTCGCCGTCGTCGAGCGCCACCGTGTCGCCACCGGGACCACCGGGAACACCACGGCCAAGGTCTCCTCGCTGCACTCGCTGAGCTACGCCCAGCTGGTCGACAAGCGGGGGGAGGAGATCGCCCGCCTTTACGGCGAGGCCAACCAGGCGGCCATCGACCGGATCGCGTCGCTGGTCGACCAGCTGGGGGTGGACTGCCAGTTCGAGCGAGCCGCTGCCTACACCTACACCGAAAGCGATGAGCACGTCGCCAAGGTGGAAGCGGAGGTGGAGGCAGCCATTCGCCTCGGGCTACCCGCTTCGTACACGGACCAGACCGACCTCCCCTACCCCGTCCGAGCCGCGGTGCGCTTCGAGAACCAGGCCCACTTCCACCCTCGTCGCTATTGCCTGGCCCTGGCCGCCGCCATAGACGGGGACGGATGCGCGGTCTTCGAGCAGACCGACGCCCTCGGCGTGGACGAGCAGGAGGATGGCGTGGTCGTGCGGACGTCGAACGGTGCGCTCAGCGCCGGGCAGGTGGTGGTGGCCACGCTCCTGCCCTTCGTGGACCGGGGCGGCTTCTTCGCCAAGGCCCACCCCACTCGTTCCTACGCCATGGCCGTCCGGGTTCGCGGCGACGTTCCTCGAGGCATGTACATCTCCGTCGACTCACCCACGCGTACCGTGCGACCGGTTCGCTACCGGGAGACCGTCGGCCTGGTGCTCGGAGGAGGCGGCCACCACACCGGACGCGAGGAACACACCTCCGGCCAGTACAGGGACGTCGAGGATTGGGCACGGGCCACCTTCGACGTCGAGGCGGTCGACTACCGGTGGTCGGCCCAGGACTACACGACCCTCGACTCGGTCCCCTACGTGGGCCGCTCACCTCGCAGCGTCCGCATCTTCATTGCCACCGGGTTCAAGAAGTGGGGCATCACCAACGGGACCGCCGCCGCCATGCTGCTGGCCGACACCATCGGCGGGAGTGACAGCCCCTGGGCCGAGGTCTTCGACGCCACGCGGATCGGCGGCGCCCAGAGCGTGGCCAAGGCCGTCAAGGCGAACCTGGAGGTTGGCAAGGACTTCGTGAAGGACCACCTCGGCCGCCGCCTCCAGGCTGCGTCCGTGGACGACCTGGCGCCCGGCCAGGCCGGCGTGGTCAAGGTCGAAGGGCGGTCCGTCGGTGCCTACCGGGACAGCGCCGGCATCCTGCATGGCGTAAACATCACTTGCACCCACATGGCCTGCACCCTGCGCTGGAACGACGCCGAGACCACCTGGGACTGTCCGTGCCACGGCTCGCGCTTCAGCACCGAGGGGCGGGTCCTCGAAGGACCGGCCGTCAAGGACCTGGAGCGGATCGACGTAGCGCCCGGCGGGGGCAGCGCGGGTCCGCAGTCTCCTCCCACGGTGTGAGGAGATACGAGTTCGAGGGCAGCATCTGCAGCACCGCCTTCGCGTCGGGTGATCGCTTCGTGGTCGGCCATTGGCACACCTCCCCGCTGGGTCCGATCACCGACGTCATGTGGGCTCGGCCCGACGGGGAGCGGGTTCTCCTTGCCCCGACTGCCGAGGTGGCCGCCTTCGTGGGTGGCGTCTACAGCTTCGACCGCGTGGAGGTCGTGGACATCTCGGCCACCTTCGACGGGCGGCGCCTCGCCCTCGAGGCTGGCGAGGTGGCCGTCACCATGCAGGGCGGGGCGGGGTGGCGCCTGCCCTTCGGGCGCCTGAGGCCGCCCTGGTTCACGCGATGGGTGGAAACCTGGGTCGCCCGGCCGTTGCTGGGCGTCCGTCCCTACGGCGTGAGCCAAACCGGCGTGCGTCAG
>JADDQT010000064.1:558-971 GCA_016781225.1 Actinomycetota bacterium | reverse complement strand
GCGGTCCGCCTCGCCGCCCGTCCATGGTGAAGCTGCGATCGCTGCTCGTGGATCCCCTCGGCCGCCTGGACGGGCTGGTCCGACGCCAGCCCTGACTCAGAGGGTGTCGGGCGCCACGTTCACGGTGACGGTCTTCGACGCCAGCCATCACCCCGGGCCTGGCTTCTACTGGTCGGCCAACCACTTGTGCCACAGGGCGTTGTCGCCGCCGCGGACGACCACGTCCCGGCGCCCCGGTGCAGTGGACACCGCCGCCGGGTCGGATGTCAGGTAGCCACCGTGCGACGTCCACGCCGGCCAGCCCACGCCGTCCCATGACCGCTGCCACAGGGCGTTGTCGCCGCCCCGGACGAAGACGTCGAGCTTGCCGGGGGCGACGGAGGCGGCGTCGGGACCGGAGGTGAGGTAGCCGC
>JADDQT010000064.1:0-534 GCA_016781225.1 Actinomycetota bacterium | reverse complement strand
GCGAGCCGTCCCACGACCGCTGCCACAGGGCGTTGTCGCCACCTCGGACGAAGACGTCCAGTCGCCCGGACGCCGACGAGACGGCGCCGGGGCCGGAGGTGAGGTAGCCGCCGAGCGACGACCACCCCGACCACCGAGAGCCGTCCCACGCCTTGTGCCACAGGGCGTTGTCGCCGCCCCGGACGACCACGTCGAGGCGACCCGGGGCCCACGAGGCCACGTCCGGGGCGGACGTCAGATACCCGCCGAGCGACGACCACCCCGACCACCGAGAGCCGTCCCACGACCTGTGCCACAGGGCGTTGTCGCCGCCT
Source organism: Actinomycetota bacterium (assembly GCA_016781225.1). Lineage (GTDB taxonomy): Bacteria > Actinomycetota > Acidimicrobiia > Acidimicrobiales > YB1-3. The sequence goes on along the minus strand of JADDQT010000064.1, from coordinate 220 downwards.
CGAACGAAGACGTCGAGGCGCCCTGGACCCCACGACACCACCGCAGGGTCAGAGGTCAGGTAGCCCCCGAGGCTCTGCCAGTCCTTGTTGCACGAGCCGCCCGAGACCTGGTGCCACAGGGCGTTGTCCGGGCCGCGGACGACCGCGTCGAGGCGACCCGGCGCCGACGAAGCGACGTCGGGACCCGACGTCAGGTGGCCACCTCGAGGTTCCCACGCGT
>JADDQT010000293.1 GCA_016781225.1 Actinomycetota bacterium | reverse complement strand
CGTCCCCCGTTGGCTGCCCGAAGCGGTCAACTGGACGCTCTCCCGTGACTACCACGACGTACCCGGCGGCCACGTGCGCATCTACCGCCGCGGCGCCCTTCTCGACCGCCTGCGAGGAGCGGGCCTTCGCTACCGGGGCCGCCATCACGCCCACGCACTGCACTCGCCTTACTGGTGGCTCAAGTGCGCCGTCGGCGTGAGCCGCGACGACCACCGCCTGGTCCGCGCTTACCACGCCGCGCTGGTGTGGGACATGACCCACCCCCGCTCGCCTCTACGCCTGGTCGAGCGGTTGCTCAACCCACTCCTCGGGAAGAGCCTGGTGGTCTACCTGGACAAGCCGTGCTGAGCCCGGCCCAGGTAGCGGCCACCGTCGACCGCATCGCCGACGTCCAACTCCACGACGGGATGATCCCCTGGTACCCCGGTGGACACGCCGACCCGTGGAACCACGTGGAGGCGGCCATGGCCCTGACCGTGGGGGCCAGGCGCCGGGACGCGGAACGGGCCTACGGATGGCTGGCCGGCACCCAGGAACCGGACGGTTCCTGGTTCAACTACTACGGCGACGGCGTGGCCTTGGACCGGCGCCGCGACACCAACGTGTGCGCCTATGTGGCCACAGGTGTGTGGCACCACTTCTCGGCCACCTGCGATCGCGGGTTCCTCGATGCCACCTTCGCCATGGTGGAGTCCGCCGTCGACTACGTCCTGCGCTTCCAGCAGCGGGGGGGCGAGGTGCTGTGGTGCCTGGAACCGGACGGGAGCGCCGGGCGCTTCGCACTGCTTGCCGCTTCGTCGTCGATCTACCTCAGCCTCCGCTGCGCCGTCGCCGCCGCCGAGGCAGCCGATCGGCGGCGTCCCGATTGGGAGCTGGCTGCCGCACGCCTGGCCCATGCCATAGCTCACCGGCCCTACGCCTTCGAGCCCAAGCATCGCTTCGCCATGGACTGGTACTACCCGGTCCTGTGTGGCGCAGTCGCCGGGAGCGCCGCCCGGGCCCGGATCCGCCGGGGTTGGCCCACCTTCGTCATGGACGGTCTGGGGGTCCGCTGCGTGTCGGACCAGCCGTGGGTCACCAGCGCGGAGACGGCTGAGTGCTCGCTCGCCCTCACCGCCTGCGGCTTGCACGACGAGGCCGCCCTGCTGCTGGCGTGGGCTGAGCGCCTGCGGGCGCCGGACGGCTCGTACTGGACCGGTTCGGTTCACCCCGAGGACGTCTACTTCCCCGGCGACGAGCGCAGCACCTACTCCTCGGCCGCGGTCGTGCTGAGCCACGACGCCATGTTCGGGAGGAGCCCGGCCGCAGGCCTCTTCAGGGGTGAGGGCCTCCCCGGAGGGCTGCTTCTTCCCGAACGCCCTGTACTCGTGGCGTCAGACGTCGGCGGCGACCCGACGCAGCACCCGTAGGCTCCCGCAGGCGGCCACTTCGGCGAAGGCCCCTGACGCCAGAGCCCGGCACCACAGCTCGTACGGTGGGCGGCCCCCGTCTTCGGGGTCGGGGAACACGTCGTGAATGGCAAGGAGGCCGTCCACGTCCACGTGTGGGGCCCAACCGAGGTAGTCCCCCCAGGCCTGCTCCCGGCCATGGCCGCCGTCGATGAAGACCAGGGACAACGGTGTACGCCAGCGAGCTGACACCGCCGAGGACTCCCCCACGATGGCCGTCACCCAGGGTTCGAGGCCGGCCTGCTCCATGGTGCGCCGGAAGCAGGGCAGCGTGTCCATGCGTCCGGTGGCCGGATCCACCAGCTCGGGGTCGTGGTGCTCCCAGCCGGGCTGGTTCTCCTCCGATCCACGGTGGTGGTCGACGCTTAACAGCAACGAGCCCGCGGCCTGGGCGGCGCTCCCCAGGTACAGGGCCGACTTTCCGCAGTAGGCGCCGATCTCGAGCAGGGGGCCGGTGCCGGCGGCAGCTGCCTCCAGACCCGCCCGGTGCAGTGCCAGTCCGTCGTCCTCGGGCATGAAGCCCCTGGTCGCCCTGGCCAGGGCGATGAGGGTGCGGTCCACTCGTTCGGTGGAGCTCAGGCCACCACTTCGTCGGCGAGGGCCTGGCGCAGCTCGTCGTCCCTGGTGACGAAGAGCACCTTGTTGAAGAAGATGAACTTGCCCACCCAGAGGATCCCGAAGGCACCCAAGGCGAAGAAGTTCACGGTGAGGGCCTGCACGAAGCGGCTGGAAAAGTGGTCGAGGGCGAAGCTTTCTCCGAAGTCGGCCGCCCACGTCGAGAAGACCAGGCCGGCGAAGGCAATTACCCAGAAGGGCACGACCTCCTTCAGGAAGTGCGAGCGCCCCGTCTTCCCCCAGGCCCAGCGCCGGTTCAGGTAGTACGAAGGAATGCCGCCGAGGGCAGCGGCAGCCAGGGCCGCCGACTTGGCGGTCCAGTGGAACCCGTATTGGAGGGCGAAGAGCGACACCTGGTTCACGGCGACCGAGATAACCGAGACCAACGAGTAGCGAATGGCCTTCTTGCCGCCCGGCGTGCGCGCGCGATCCCGAAGGTCAGAGAGAGAAAGGCTCACCGTTGGAAGAGTCTAGTAGTGCCCCCGCTCGTCCCACGGCTCGGGTGGCGCCGGGACCGCTTTCCCATAGCATCACGCCGGGCAACAGCGTCGGGGAGGCATCGGCCTCTCGAAAGGGCGGCCGGAGCGGCGATGGGCGGGAAGCGACGAGCAGCGGCTCTGGTCGTAGGCGTACTGGTCACGTCAGTCCTTGCCGTCCCGAGCGGCGAAGCCGGCGCCCAGCAGCCTTCGGGCGACACGAGCACCACCAGCACCACGGCTGCCCCCACCGCGACAACGACGGAGGGCCAAGCTCCCTCGCCTCCCGTCACGGTGCCCCTCCCTCCGGCCACGCCCGGACCCCCGCCACCCGTCGACCCGCATCCCCCG
>JADDQT010000292.1 GCA_016781225.1 Actinomycetota bacterium | reverse complement strand
TCTGCGCCCGCTGGTCCCGCGCCTACCTGCGCCACCTGGTCATGGTGGGGGAGCGGGGAGCGGGCCGGCTGATCACCCTCCACAACCTCGCCTGGACGCTCGCGCTGGTCGCCGCCGCCGGGGAGGCGGTGAGGGCCGGCCGCTGTGCCGCCCTGCGCGAAGAGGTCGCCGCCACCTGGGCCGTTCGCTCATGAGGCCTGCGATACGCTTCTGATCCTGGTCAGGGCCCATGCGCCCTCAGCGGACCGGCTCCCTCATGGCCCAGCTCTTCCTCCCCTTCGTGCTCCTCGCCCTCATGTGGCTGCTGCTCGTCCGGCCCCAGCAACATCGGGTGCGTCGCCAGCGCGAGCTGATCGCCTCGCTGGAGGTGGGCGACGAGGTGGTCACCGCCGGTGGGATCGTGGGGCGGGTGGTCGCCCTCGAGGGTGACGAGGTCCGACTGGAGGTGGCGCCGGGCGTGGTGATGCGCTTGGTCCGCCTGGCCGTCAACTCGCGGGTCCAGGACCCGGCGGAGACCCTCGACGACCCCGAGCCGCGGGCGCTGGAAGAGGGCGAGGAGGACAAGTAGTGCAGCGGCGCCTCGTCCTGCCGCTCCTGGCGACGGTGCTCACCGCGGTCGGAGCCCTGGTCGCGGTTATGGTCACCGAGACGTCGCCCCAGCTGGGCCTCGATCTCCAGGGCGGGGCAGCCGTGGTCCTGCGGCCCGAGCGCGAGGTGCCGAGCGCGGTGCTGGACCAGTCCATCCGGATCATCCGCAGCCGGGTGGACGCCCTCGGAGTGGCCGAGCCCGAGATCAGCAGCCAGGGCGACAACATCATCGTCCAGCTGCCGGGGGTGAAGGACTCCGCACGGGCCCTCGACGTGGTTGGCCAGACCGCCGAGCTGCGGTTCCGGCCCGTTCTGGCCCCGAACGCTCCCGCCGGCCCCGAGGGGGAGGCCAAGATCACCCCCCGGGAGGAGGACAAGCCCGAGGCCCAGGTGATCCTGCCCGGTACCAAGGACGAGCAGAACGCCCGCTACGTCCTCGGACCCTCGGAGCTCACCGGCCGGGCGGTGAAGGACGCCAAGGCGGAGGTCGACCCGGGCACCGGCGAGTGGAAGGTGGCCTTCACCCTCACCGACACCGGTGCCAAGGAGTTCGACGCCCTGGCAGCCAGGAACCTGAACAAGCAGGTCGCCATCGTCCTCGACGGAGTAGTCCAGTCGGCCCCCACCATCCAGCAGGCGGAGTTCCAGGGCTCGGGTGAGATCACGGGGAACTTCTCCGAACGGGAGGCCAAGGACCTGGCGCTCGTGTTGCGTTTCGGCGCCCTGCCCGTCGAGCTCAAGCCGGAGACGGTGCAGACGGTGTCGGCCAGCCTCGGGCGGGACTCGCTCAAGGCGGGGGTCGGCGCCGGCCTCGCCGGCCTGGCCCTGGTGCTGGTGTACATGATCCTCTACTACCGGGCTCTGGGCGTTGTGGTGGTGCTCGGCCTCGGTGTCTCCGGGATGCTCATGTGGTCCATCGTCTCCTTCCTCGGCCAGACCCAGGGCCTGGCCCTCACCCTGGCCGGCGCGGTGGGCATCATCGTGTCCGTGGGCGTGACCGTGGACTCCTACGTCGTCTACTTCGAGCGCCTGAAGGACGAGATCCGCTCGGGCAAGACCATCCGTTCCTCGGTGGACCGGGGCTTCTCCCGCGCCTACCGCACCATCCTGGTCGCCGACTTCGCCTCGCTCATCGGCGCCGCTCTCCTCTACTGGCTGGCCGTGGGGTCGGTGCGGGGCTTTGCCTTCTTCCTCGGCCTGTCCACCCTGCTGGACATGGTGATCGCCTACTGCTTCACCCGCCCCATGGTGGTCCTCCTGGGCCGCAACCGGCTCTTCACCGAGGCTCGCTGGCTCGGGGTGGCGCGGGGGCTGGCCGCCGCCCCGGCCGGAGGGGCATAACCGGTGGCCGAGGCCAAGCGCTCCATCTGGCAACGCCTGTACCACGGCGAGACGCAGTTCGACTTCGTGGGCAAGAAGCGCCGCGGCTTCGCCCTGTCGGCCATCGTCATCCTCGCCGGCCTGGGATCCCTTTTCGTAAGGGGGCTCAACTTCGGGATCGACTTCGAGGGCGGCACGGTCTGGGAGGTACCTGCACCTGGCGTGTCGGTGGCCGAGGCCCGCGACGCCCTGCGCCCGGCCGGCCTGGCCGAGGCCAGGGTCCAGGTCCTCCGCCCTCCGAGCGGCTCCGAGCTCCTGCGGGTGCAGGCCGAGCTGGGCTCGGCCGAGGACCGACAGGGGAGGATCAACCGAGTCAAGACGGCGCTGGCCGGCCTGGCTCGCGCAGGCGAGGACCAGGTGAACGTCAACTCGGTGGGCCCTTCGTGGGGCGGAGACGTCACCGACAAGGCCCGCAACGCCCTGGTCATCTTCTTCCTGGTCATCACCTTGTACATCACGTGGCGGTTCGAGTGGAAGATGGCCCTGGCCGCCCTGTCGGCGGTGGTGCACGACATCCTGGTCACGATCGGCGTGTACTCGCTCTCGGGCTTCGAGGTCACCCCGGCCACCGTCATCGCCTTCCTCACCATCCTCGGGTACTCCCTCTACGACACCATCGTGGTGTTCGACAAGGTGGACGAGAACACCAGGGGCCTGGCCGCGTCCGGCCGCATCACCTACGCCGACACGGTGAACCTGTCCATGAACCAGACCCTCATGCGATCGCTCAACACCTCGCTGGTGGCCATCCTGCCCATCTTTTCGGTGCTGCTGATCGGGGCCTTCTTGCTCGGGGCCACCACCCTCCAGGACTTCGGGCTGGCGCTTCTCGTCGGCCTCCTCACCGGCGCCTATTCCTCGATCTACATCGCCTCGCCCATCCTGGCCATGCTGAAGGAGCGTGAGCCTCGCTACGCCTCCATCCGCCAGCGCATCGTGGCGAGGGGCGGCACCGGTGCGCCGCTCACCCCCGCGACAGCGGCCGCCGGGGGCCT
>JADDQT010000291.1 GCA_016781225.1 Actinomycetota bacterium | reverse complement strand
GGCACACGTCCGCCGCCCGGTAGAACGTGGAGAGCGTCTCATGGGGTTGGGGGTCGACGAATCGAACACGGCCGGCGAGGCCGAGCTCTCGGACCAGCCCACGCACCCTCGCCTGCTCGGCCCGGCCCTGGTGGCCACTCGGCCCGCCGACTATCACCAGGAAGGCGTCGGGGACCCCCAGAGCGGCAAGGGAGCTGACTGCAACGTCGACGCCTTTCAGCGGCTGGATGCGGCCCACGAAAAGGAGCATCGGGCCATCGGGGAGCCCGAGGGCCCGGCGGGCGCTCGGCCGGTGACCGGGGGAGAAGAAGGCGTGGTCCACTCCGGGCGCGACCACCTCGATCCGTGAGCGGTCGATGCCGTACCGGGACGTGACCTGAGCCGCCTCGACCACAGAGGAGGTGATCACCGCGTCCGAGCAGTTCATGACCTCGAGCTCGGCGCGGCCCCGCCGCTCCGGCTCGTGGTCACCCTCTTGCTTGACGCGAGCCAGCGTGTGGAAGGTGGAGACCAGAGGGACGTCGAGCTCGTGCTTGAGGGAGTGGCCCACCACGCCGGAGAGCCAGTAGTTGGCGTGGATGGCCTCAGGCCGGCGTCCCTCCGTCATCCGGTTCGCCACAGCACTGGTGAACTCGGGGACGACCGAGAGCAACCGCTCCTTGTCCATCTCCCCCACCGGCCCCGCGACGACGTGATGGACGCGCAGGCCCGGCTCGACGGCGACGACGGTGGCCAGCTTCGGGTCCCAGGCCCGTGTGTAGACGTCGCACTCGACGCCCGAACGGGCGAGGGCCGACGACAGCTGGCGCACGTATACGTTCATGCCTCCGGAGTCACCGCGTCCGGGTTGAGCCAGCGGTGACGTGTGCATCGAGAGCATCGCCAGCGTGCGCACGGTCAACGGCTCACGGGAGCTCGCGGCGGGCGAGCCGGTGCACCGCCCGCATCAGGCCTGCGGTACCAGTGCTACTGCAGCTCGTCGCCGTCGCCGACGCCCTCCGACCTGGCAAGCAGGTCGGCGGGGTTGGCGGCGCCCGACTTGTACCGGTTCACGATCTCTGCCTGGAGGTTGTCGATGCGATCCTGCACCGCCGTTCGCCGTATCGAGACCTTCTGCTCCAAGTCGTGGAGGGCGTCGGCGATGTCGCGGACCTCCTGCTCCGAAAGGCCCAGGATCCCGGCCGACGCATCAACGTCCATGATGCGGTCGAGCTCGGCGGTGAGCCTCCGGAAGTTGACGTCCGGAGCGATGTTGCGGCGGAGCCGCCCGCGCCCGCTCGACGAGCGACCGCCCTCGGAGAGGATGGTGGGAAGCTGCTCGACGACCCGAGCCAGAGCGCCTGCCGAAAGCCCGCCCGCCCGCCGCTCGAGATCGGCAAGCACGATGTCGAGCTTGCCCTGCACGAGCCGGCGGAGGACCGAGAGGGAGTCCTCGACGGCGTCGCACTCGTCCCGGCGTTCGCGCACCTCGGCCACGGACATCTCCTCCAGGCCCTTCAGGTACTCGTCGGCCAGGAGACGCTTGAGACCCAGGTGGCGATCAAGGTCCAGATCGAGTTCGAAATGAGAGGGGTCTTGCACGATCAGCAATGGTACCGCTGTGCGGTCGCCGTTCCGTCGGTGCCGCTTGCACGTAGCCTTCCGGCCCGATGGACAGGGTGGTACCGGTACAGCGGTCTGCCCTCCACCCGGGCCAGAGGGCCGAAGGCCCGGCTGTCGGTGCTCGCCGGCGGGTTGTCGCCGAGGACCGTCCAGCCGCGGTGGTCGGCCGCGGCCACACGCTTCACCATGAGCCGATCAGGTCGGCGCGGATCGGCCACGACCACCAGCTCTCCGGGCCTGGCACGCCTACGCCGCAGGACCAGCAGACGGTCACCCGGTAGTAGGGTCGGTCTCATGCTGTCTCCCTCGACCTCCATGCGCCGGAACTGGAGCATGAACAGGGCGAGGGTCACGCCGCCGAGCACCAGGCCGCTTCCCGGCATGGTGCGGATGGCCCGTCCGAGGACCCGTCTCGACCGAAGGAGCACTTCATGAGCATTCTGCCCCGACTTCTCCAGCTAGCCGACCGGCTGAGCCAGCCGGAGACGGTGATGGCTCACTGCGACCTGCCCTGTGGCGTCTACGACCCCGCCCAGGCCCGCATCGAGGCGGAGTCCGTGCACATGATCCAGGGGAAGTACCAGGAGTCCGACGACGAGGAGTTCCGTGACCGGGCGATCCAGATCAAGGAGGAGCGCGCCGACCTGGTGAAGCATCACCTGTGGGTGCTCTGGACCGACTACTTCAAGCCGAACCACCTGGAGAAGCACCCCGAGATCCACGACATGTTCTGGAAGGCCACCAAGCTGGCGGGCGACGCCAAGAAGACCACCGACCCCGCCCAGGGGCAGGAGCTGCTCGACGCCATCGCCGAGATCGACAAGGTGTTCTGGGAGACGAAGAAGGGCTGAACCCGACAGCCGCAGCCAGTCGGGTGGTCAGTCCACCAGGACGGCCGCCGCCAGGCTCCACAGCGGGCCCAGCACGAGCAGGGAGTCCAGACGGCGCAGGGCCGGCAGCCGCGCTTTTCTGCCGTTCGGTTCGTTCCCGCCCTTACTGCTTCTTCCCTCGCCCGAGAAGGCGACCCCGATCACGGGTCCGATCGGTGCCAGAGCAGCGGCCAGTACCCCGAGCAACCACGGGCTGGCCCCGCTGAACGGCGGGACGAAGAGAGCCGCGACCGCGAGGGTCACGGTTCCGGCGGCGGCGATGCCTGCGGCGGGTCCCTCCCAGGCGCTGGCGGCTCCCGAGCCCACTACGTAGGTGCCGGCGTCGTACGCCATGGCGTAGGCCAAGAGCACCAGCACCGGCACCAGGCCCACCTCCTCCCGGAGGAGGACG
>JADDQT010000063.1:2099-9420 GCA_016781225.1 Actinomycetota bacterium | reverse complement strand
GGCCGCGGCCATGCCCCTCGCCGCCCTCACCTCCTGGCAGGCCCTGTTCGACACCGGTGGCCTCGAGCCCGGGCAGAGCGCGCTGGTACACGCCGCTGCCGGTGGCGTGGGCCATCTCGCCGTGCAGTTGGCCCGGTGGAAGGGCGCTCGCGTCGTGGGCACGGCGTCGGGCGCCAACGTCGACTTCCTTCGCTCGCTCGGCGCCGAACCCGTCGACTACACCCGCCAGCGCTTCGAGGACGGCGTCGGCGAGGTGGACCTGGCCCTGGTCGCCGTCGACGGCGAGATCGCCGACCGCACTCTGGGCGTGCTGCGCCGGGGACGCGTTCTGGTCTCCATCCGCAGCGAGCCGTCGCAGGAGGAGGCCGCCCGGCTCGGGGTGCGGGCCGAGCGCCTCCTGGTGCGTCCCGACGGGGGCCAGCTGGCGGGGATCTCCTCGCTCGTAGACGCGGGCCATGTGCGGCCCACCGTCGCCGCCGAGCTCCCCCTGGAGGAGGTCAACCGGGCCTTCGAGCTGAGCCAGACCGGTCACGTGCGGGGCAAGGTGGTGCTGCGAGTGGCGTCCGGCTGAGCCGTCCCCCGCCTGTGGTTTGCCAGACGCAGGTGGGCGTGTGCTAACAATGACTCTCGCAGGCCGACCGCCCCAGGTGGGACTTCCCGGGGGGGCATCGCTGATGCCCCGCGACGGCTTGCTCTCACTGACAAGGTCCTCATGGCTAGAGGACTCCATCCCGAACTCTGGTCGTTACCCGGCCGGGCCGCTCCACTCGGGCGGGACGTAGGTAGTCGTTCACGTTGAAGCGCCGGCGGTGAGCCCGACGGCGTCAAGCAGTCGAACCGCCACGTACATCTCATTCACCAGTTGGGAGGCACCATGCCAAAGCGCGCCATAGCCCTTGCCGCCGTGCTCGTCACCGCCACGCTCACTCCCCCCACGGAGGCCACCGCGGCCGACCCTCCCACTCCTCCGGCGCCTGACCTGGACGAGACGCTCGCCAGTCTCGAGCTGCCGTCGCGCCCCGCCGAGGCGGTTGTCCCACCGGGCCCTCCGGCGGTCAACCCGTCCACGGCCTCGAACGCCGCCGCTGACAGTAAGGGCAGTCGTCAGCCCAAGGCTTCCCGGTCGGGCGATCCGCTGGCCAGGATCCGGTCGTGTGAGTCAGGGTCGAACTACGGGGCCCGGTCGGCCTCGGGCCGCTACCGCGGTGCGTACCAGTTCGACCGTGCCACTTTCGCCAGCGTCGGGGGCAAAGGCGATCCCGCCGCTGCATCGCCCGCCGAGCAGGACCGTCGAGCCCGGATTCTCTACACCAGGCGGGGTGGTTCGGCGTGGCCGGTGTGCGCCAAACGGGGCTGAGAAGCCCCGCTTGACCCCACGGTCGATCCGGCGCTCAGCGGCGTGAGCTACCACGCCATGTCGGAGGAGGAATGGCGGGCGTTCCTGTCACGACCGGTGCGGCCTGCCGTGCTCTCCACGGTCCGTTCTGACGGCCGTCCCCACGCCGCCCCGATCTGGTACGACCTCGAGAGCGCCTCACATGTGTGGCCACTGCGTGCGGCTGGACTGGTTTCGCTCAAGGTCGGTCCCTCCTATGTCGATGGATCTTCTTTCGCTGCGAGCAGGTCGTTTGGGTGGCGTTCAACAGTGATCGACCGCCGGGTGGTCAACCAGCTTGGCCAGAGGGAGGTCAAAAGAAGGTGGCTGCCGGATCCCAAGGGATAGAAGAGCTTCGTCGGCGCCAGAACGGTGGCATCGGCACAGCCGACACCGAAGCCGGGCCAGCGTCGATCACGGACACCGCCGCATTGCTCACTGAGGCGGGGCGAACCCTGGCTGCGTCTCTGGACTACGAGGAGACACTCAAGCGTGTGGCCGGCCTTGCCGTGCCGGCCATCGCCGACTGGTGTGTCATCGATGTCGTGGACGAAGAGACCGGTGGCGGGCTGCGCCGACTGGCCATGACCCACGTGGACCCGGAAAAGGAGCGGTTCGGCCATGAGATCGCTCGTCGCTATCCGCCTCTTCCCGGCCAACCCGTCGGTCCTCAGCAGGTAGTGTCTACCGGTCGGGCCGAGCTGGTCGAGAACATCGCCGACTCCTTGCTGGCGTCGGTTGCCAGGGACGACGAACACCTGGCCCTTCTTCGCCAGGTCGGCCTCTCGTCCTACATGTGCGTGCCGCTGCGGGCCCGAGGGGTGGTACTAGGAGCCATCACCTGCGCGGCCGCTGAGTCGGGCCGCCGGTTCGGGGACCGTGACCTCGAGCTGCTCGAAGAGCTTGCCCGCAGTGCCGCTGCCGCTATGGACAACGCCCTGCTGTTCCGCGACGCCGAGCAGGCCAGGCGATCAAGCGAGGAGGCACTGGGGCTGCTCGACGGCTTGTTCGAGAGCGCACCGGTAGGACTCGGGTTCTGGGACCGAGACCTGCGCTATGTCCGCGTCAACGACCGTCTGGCGGCCATGAACGGCGTAGCGGCCGAGGCCCACGTGGGCCGAACGCCCACTGAGGTGCTCGGGCCCCTCGGCGAGGACGTCGAAGTCCTCTTCCGGCGGGTCCTGGTCAGCGGGGAATCGATCACCGGTTGCGAGCTGACCGGCCAGACGCCGGCTACGGGCGGCGAGCGGCGCCACTGGGACGTCAGCTACTACCCGGTCTGCACTTCAGCCGGCGAAGTCCTCGGTGTGGGAGCCGTAGTGGTTGACATCACCGATCGCAAGCGGGCCGAGGAGGCTCTTCGCCAGAGCGAGGAGCTCTTCAGGAGCCTGGTCCAGAACGCCACCGATTACGCCATCTACATGCTCGACGCCGACGGGAAGGTGATGAGCTGGAACCCGGGCGCCCAGAAGGCCAAGGGTTACAGCCGCGAAGAGATCCTGGGGCGGCACTTCTCCGCCTTCTTCACCAAGGAGGACGTCGAGCAGGGCGCACCGGAGCGGCACATGAAGCTGGCTGTCGAGCACGGCAGCTGGCAGCAGGAGGGGTGGCGGGTGCGCAAGGACGGCTCACGGTTCTGGGCCAGCACCGTGTTGACCGCCCTGCGGGACGAGTCGGGAAGAGTGCGGGGCTTCTCCAAGGTGTCCCGAGACACGACCGACGCCAAGGCCATGGAGGATCAGCTGAAGCGTCAAGCCCTGAGCGATCCCCTCACCAACCTGGCCAACCGGAGCTTGTTCCGAGACCGCGTCGAGCACGCCTTTGGCCGAAGGGAGCGACACGACGAGCGCCTGGCCGTGTTGTTCTTGGACCTGGACGGGTTCAAGAAGATCAACGACACCCTGGGCCACGACGCCGGGGACGAGTTGCTGGTGGAGGTGGCCGCCCGACTGCAGGAGTGCGTGCGACCCTCCGACACCGTGGCGCGAATGGGCGGAGACGAGTACGCCGTCCTCCTCGACGACTTGAAGAGTCCCAGTGACGCCGCTCGGGTGGCCGAGCGCATCTTGGAGGCGCTATCGGCGCCTTACGATCTGGCCGGCACCGAGGTGAGGGTAGGCGCCAGCGTCGGGCTGGTGGCCAACCCCTCGGGCCAGAGCGGCGAGGAGGCACTGCACAACGCCGATCTGGCCATGTACTCGGCAAAGCAGGCCGGCAAGGGCCGCTACGAGCTCTTCGAGCCCGGCATGCACAGCGCTGCGGTCAAGCGCCTGAGGCAGGAGGAGGATCTGCGTCGGGCGGTCGAGGAAGAGGACTTCGAGCTGCACTACCAGCCCATCGTCGAGCTCGAGACCAGGCGAATCGCGGGAGTGGAGGCTCTCTTGCGCTGGCACCACCCCACGGACGGGCTGGTGACACCCAGCGCCTTCATGGAGATAGCCGAGGAGACCGGCCTCATCCTTCCCATCGGCTCCTGGGTGCTCCGGCAAGCCTGCGCCCAGGGGCACTGGCTGCAGGCCCAGTATCCCCTCGACCCGCCCCTTTCCATGAGCGTCAACATCTCCCCGAAGCAGTTCCACCACCCAAGCTTGGTTGAGGATGTGGCTCGGGCCTTGGAGGAATCACACCTACCGGCCCACAGCCTGATCCTGGAGGTGACCGAAGCGGCCCTTCTCGAGGGCGGGGAGGACAGCATCGCCAAGCTCACTCTGCTGAAGGAGCTAGGAGTGCGCCTTGCCCTGGACGACTTCGGGAAGGGCTACTCGTCGATCACCCATCTCCGACGCTTCCCCGTCGACATACTCAGCCTGGACAAGACCTTCGTGGGCGGGCTGAGGCGTGGTTCGTCGGAATGGGCCTTGGCCGGCGCCATCGTCACGCTCTGCGAGACCTTGGAGCTGGAAACCCTTGCCGAAGGCATCGAACGAGGCGACGAGCTGGCGAAGCTCAAGGCGCTCGGATGCGACGAAGGCCAGGGTTACTACCTGGGCCGGCCCCTCGATCTCGATGAGACGCTCCAACTGGTGCAGTCCTCGGAGTCACCGGTCTGATCCAGCGCCGGCTCATGCCGCCACGGGCGGTGAGGCATGGGAACGAATCCGGGACCTGTGTTCGGTCTACTGGTACACGGGCATGCGGAGCCGATCCCCAGACCAACAAGGCCAACAAGGCGGTCCCTCGCGCGGTCAGACTTCTTCATCATTCATTCGCAGGTGTCTCTGCCGGTGTTCATCCTCAGGTCACCCTCCGATGCTCGACTGCTCTCCCAAGTCGAAGCCAAGGAGGTACACAGTGAGCAACCCCCCCGTCAGCGCGGAACCTGGCCATCAGCTCGACCGACGGGCGTTTCTGAGGAACGCAGGAGGCGCCGTAGCGGGCGTCCTGCTGGCCGACCATTTCACCGGCGGCCTCGTCGGCACCGCCGCTGCCGAGCACCGGCATGGGCGGCGACGGGGACGGGACCGCTTCGCTGCGCCGTTCACCTTGGGGGTGGCATCGGGCGACCCACTGCCTGACAGCGTCGTGCTCTGGACTCGCTTGGCTCCCGACCCCCTGAACGGCGGAGGCATGCCCAACCGGCCCGTGCCGGTGCAGTGGGAGGTTTCGACGGACGAGCGATTCCGCACTGTGGCCCAGAGGGGCACCGCGCTGGCGAGGCCGGAAGACGGCCACTCCCTCCACGTCGAGGTGAGGGGGCTCGAGCCGGCCCGGTGGTACTGGTACCGGTTCATGGTGCGCAACGACATCAGCCCCACCGGACGTACCCGGACCGCGCCCGCTCCGCAGACCGGTGGGGACGCGCTCCGGTTCGCCTTTGCGTCATGTCAGATGTACGAGCACGGCTACTTCACGGCCTACCGCCACATGGCCCGCGAGGACCTCGACCTGGTGGTGCACCTGGGCGACTACATCTACGAGTACGGCCCCAACGTGTACCGCGTTCCGTCGGGCAACGTCCGCCAGCATGACGGCCCCGAGGTCAGCAGCGTGGACAGCTACCGCAATCGGTACGCCCTTTACAAGAGTGACCCGGACCTCCAGGACGCCCACGCCGCCTTTCCGTGGATCGTCACCTTGGACGACCACGAGGTCGAGAACAACTTCGCCGACGAGATCCCCGAGGATGAGGAGACCGACATCCAGGACTTCCTGGTTCGACGGGCCAACGCCTTCCGGGCCTACTACGAGCACATGCCGCTGCGCCGGTCGAGCATGCCCACGGGACCCGACATGGCGCTGTACCGCCGCCTGCAGTTCGGCGACCTGGCCACGTTCAACGTTCTGGACACCCGCCAGTACCGCAGCGACCAGGCCTGCGGCGATCGCGCCCGTCCCCTCTGCGAGGAGGCGCTGCGTCCAAACCGGACCATGACGGGCGCCGCCCAGGAGGCGTGGCTCACGTCGGGGCTGCGCGAGTCGCGCACTCGCTGGAACGTGCTCGCCCAGCAGGTGTTCATGGCCAGACGGGACTTCGCACCTGGGCCCGAGGAGCGCTTGAGCATGGATGCCTGGGACGGCTACATGCCGGCCCGGGATCGGCTATTGAACTTCGTCGCCGCCAACCAGGTCCGCAACTTCGTCGTGCTCACCGGTGACGTTCACGCCAACTGGGTCGCAGACCTCAAGGCGGACTTCAGGAATCCCGGCTCGGCCCCGCTCGGAACGGAGTTCGTGGGCACGTCGATCACCCTGGCGGCGATGGCGTCGACCAGCAGCCCAACACCTCGGCGATCCTGGCCGAGAACCCTCACATCAAGTTCTACAACGGCCAGCGAGGCTACGTGCGCTGCGAACTCGACCGGAACCAATGGCGGACTGACTACAAGGTGGTGCCCTATGTCAGTCGACCGGGAGCGCCGATCAGCACTCGGGCCTCGTTCGTCATTGAGGCGGACAGCCCAGGCGTGGCCCAGGAAGGCAATCCTGGCGTGGCAACCGGGAGTGGTTCGGCGACGAGTTCTCCGGCCGCGTGATCCAAACGCGACCTTGAACGTACCGCGCAGGCGCCCAACGACCCAAGGAGGACCTCCATGGCCGGACTCGGTACCACTGAACTGCTCATCGTGATGGCCCTCGTGCTCCTGCTGTTCGGCGGCGCCAAGCTGCCCAAGCTCGCCCGTTCACTCGGGCAGGCGCGCAAGGAGTTCGACCAAGGCCTGACCGCTTCGGAGGTCGACGCCGGCCCGAAGTGACAATGTGCGAGTGCCATTGCCCCTCGTTGACGGTTAGTGCCGCCGGCTGCACGAGTCGGCGGTCTGTCGCATGGCAGGCGAACGGGAAGCGGCTTGCCAGGAGGTCAGAGGACGTCGAGGGGCTGCTGCTCCGTTGGTGGGGGGAAGGCCCGATCCAGCTCAGCCAGGTCCTCGCCGGTCAGTCGGACGTCGAGCGCGGCGCGGTTCTCCCGCACGTGCTCGGTGGTTCCAGCCTTCGGGATCGTGATGACACCGTCGTGGCGGAGCACCCAGGCCAGGGCGACCTGAGCCGGGGTGGCGCCGTGGTGGCCGGCCACGGTCTGCACCACGGGATGTCGGAGCAGGCGTCCCTGGTCGACCGGCGAGTAGGCCATGACTGGGAGGCCTCGGTCCTGGCACCAGGGCATGAGGCCTGACTCAATGCCACGTCGGGCGAGGCTGTAGACGACCTGGTCGGTGGCCACTGCGCCACCGAGTCGGAGATCCGACAGCTCTGCCATGTCGGAGACGTCGAAGTTGCTGACGCCCCAATGACGGACCTTGCCGTCGTCGACCAGACGGGCGAAGGCCTCCACCGTCTCCTCGAGCGGCGCGGAGCCCCGTCGTCCGTCGATGGCCTCCCCAACGAGCTCCTCGGCGGCGCCGTCGGCATACAGCTCGGCGGTGTCGACGAGGGTCATGCCGAGGTCGATCCCGAGGCGCAGGGCGGCCACCTCGTCCCTGCTGCGTCGGCGCCGCTCGCCCATGCGCCACG
>JADDQT010000063.1:308-2061 GCA_016781225.1 Actinomycetota bacterium | reverse complement strand
AGCGGGGTGGTGCGAACCTCGGCTTCGAGCCCCTTCTTTCCTACCCGGCCGGCCGGCTTGCAACCCGTGGCGGCGCTAGGGGCCCGCCGTGGCTGCGGCTGCGGCCTCGAGCTGGGCCGCAGTGGCATCCACGTCGGTGGGGTTCTTCAGCCAGTCCTGAAGGATCTTGTACATCCCCTGGCCGTCGGTTGCGCCGAAGGAGGCGGGAACCAGGTCCGAGAGGTCGAAGCGAACCACCCCCGGCTCCACGAGAGCCCGGGCGAGCTGGCGGGTGGTGAGATCCGGGTAGGCGGCGGGGTCCACGGACCGGTTGGGCGATACGAAGCCCCCTGCCTCGGCCCACGGCTCGGCGGCCAGCGGATCGGCGAGGAACTTGATGAGCTCACGACCGGCTTCGGTCGCGTCGAGGAGGACGGCCACATCCCCGCCGAAGACCACCGATCGCTTCGACTCGCCGATGGAAGGGAAGTCGAAGAACCTGGCGTCGGTGCCGACATCGGTCTTCGTGTCGTGGACGATGTTGGCGGCCACGAAGCTTCCCTCCATGGTCATGGCGGCCTTCTGCTTGTCCTCTGGCTCTGCGGGGGTCGGCTGACCGAAGGTCTGCACCACCGACTCCTCGAAGCTGGTGGCCAGGGCGCCTTCGACCCCGCCTGCCAGCCACTCGGGGCGGCCGAGCACCTGGCCCAAGGTACGCAGGGCGTGCTTCACCGAGTCGTCGGTCCAGGGGATCCGCCGGCTCGCCAGCTGGTCGTACTTCTCCGGTCCGGCCGTGCGCAAGTACACGTTCTCGAACCAGTCGGTGAGCGTCCAGCCGTCCTTGGCTCCGACGGCGAGTGGCTTGATGCCGTCCTTGGCCAGCCTGGCGGAGACGTCCTGGAACTTCTCCCACGTCTTGGGTGGGGCCACACCGGCGTCGAAGAAGGCCTTGGTGCGGTACCAGACGGTGGACTTGTTGGCCGCCTTGAACCACACGCCGTAGAGGGTTCCCTCCACCGAGCCCAGCTCCCGCCACACACGGGCGTAGTTAGCGTCCACGAGCGAGCCGGCAACCGACTCGATGGGCTCCAGCGCCCCCCGCCGCGCCAGGTCGGCCAGAAGGCCGGGCTGGGGCAGGATGGCCACGTCCGGAGTGTCACCGCCCTGGATCCGAGGCCCAAGCGCCGTGGCGATGTTGCGACCGGTGGAGGTGAACCGCACCTCGGCCCCTGTCCGGGTCTCGAAGCGCCGCAGGACCTTCTCGAAGTTGGCCTGCTCCTCGCCGCTCCACACTGCGGCGACCTCCAGCTGCTGGCCCTCGAGCCGCTGGACGCGGCCTTCGTCGGCGCCGTTCGAACCGCAGGCGCTCACCAGGAGGACCACGACGAAGGTGAACGCCAGCGCCCACCGCTGGAAGCGCATCACGCCTTCAGCTCGTGCAGGGGTGAAGCGGGCGCCTCTTCCACGGTCGCCCACGCGCCGGCCGCCACCCCGGCGAAGCACGCCGCACCGTGGACAACGGCGTCGGGCACGCCGGAGCGAAACACCCGCAGGTCCGTCATCGCCGCCTTGGTCTGCATCCAGGGGTCGCTGCGGCTCCCGCCCCCGAACACGATCAACCGACTCCCCGGCCCCAGGAGCTCGGCCAAACGGGTCGAGGACTCGAAGGTGCGCTCGGACAACGCCCGCAGGAGCGCTCTCCACACCGCACCGGGCGGGGCGTCGGGCAGCTCCGGACTGTCGCCGCTCTGGATGCTGCGCACCGTCTCGTCGC
>JADDQT010000063.1:0-296 GCA_016781225.1 Actinomycetota bacterium | reverse complement strand
CCTCCGTCTCCTCCTTCTCTGTCTCCTCGGCGAGGTCGTCCAGCTCCGTGAGCGAATGGCCCAGGGCCTCGGCCGCGGCCTCGAGCACCAGTCCGGCCCGGGCGGCACTGGCGAGGACCACCCACTCCTCGCCTCCCGGCCGCAGCGTCACCGCCGCCCGCAGCTCCAGGGCCTTGTCGATGTCGGGCGCCTTCGCAGTTCGACGCATCACCGTCTCCGCCGTCCCCACGGAGTTGACCACGTCCTGCGATCCCGCTCCCACCCCCTAGGCGCCCGCAAGGTGGTCGTGGCCGGCG